>NZ_JALRNG020000035.1:0-76427 GCF_030272875.2 Pseudomonas sp. BJa5 | reverse complement strand
GTCCCTCTCCCCTCCTTTGCGTCCGCTGTCTCTTGTCCGCCCCCTCTTTTGAGAGGAGGGGGGGCGGGGGGGCGGCGTCCCTCTCGCCGCCCCCCCCCCCCCCCCCCCCCCCCCCCCCCCCCCCCCCCCCCCCCCCCTCGACTTGCCCCGCGATGGCTTCCCCCCGTTTTCTGATACCATCCCCCCCGAAAATCTCGCACCCGCCTGTAGGCGATTCGTGCCAACAATAAAATTTGAGTTTTCTTGCTGGGGGATCTGGTGATGTTGAAGAAATACCTGTCGATGCTGCTGGTCGGCGTCACGGCGCTGATCGCGGTCAATGCCGCCCAGGCGGCCGGTGCCATCGACGACGCGGTCAAGCGCGGCACCCTGCGTGTGGGCATGGACCCGACCTACATGCCGTTCCAGATGACCAACAAGCGCGGCGAGATCGTCGGCTTCGAAGTCGATATCCTCAAGGCCATGGCCAAGTCCATGGGCGTCAAGCTGGAAATGGTTTCCACCGCCTATGACGGCATCATCCCGGCGCTGATGACCGACAAGTTCGACATGATCGGCAGCGGCATGACCCTGACCCAGGAACGCAACCTGAAGCTGAACTTCAGCGAACCCTTCATCGTCGTCGGCCAGACCCTGCTGATCCGCAAGGAACTGGCAGACAAGGTCAAGTCGTACAAGGACCTGAACAGTGAAGAGTACCGCCTGACCTCCAAGCTCGGCACCACCGGCGAGATGGTGGCCAAGAAGCTGATCGGCAAGGCCAAGTACCATGGCTATGACAACGAGCAGGAAGCGGTGATGGACGTGGTCAACGGCAAGGCCGATGCCTTCGTCTACGATGCGCCCTACAACGTGGTAGCCGTGAACAAGGCCGGCGCCGGCAAGCTGCTGTTCCTCGACAAGCCGTTCACCTTCGAACCCCTGGCCTTCGGCCTGAAGAAGGGCGACTACGACAGCCTGAACTTCATCAACAACTTCCTGCACCAGATCAAGCACGACGGTACCTACGATCGAATCCACGACAAGTGGTTCAAGGACACCGCCTGGCTCAAGGACATGGAATAAGGCCTGGGTCCTACACCTGGCTTGAAACCCGACGCGCAGGCTGGTCCTGCGCGTTCGCTTTTACGGAAGTACCTTAAGTGATCAAACACAAGAAAGCCCAGTGGCCCTGGCACGGGCTGACAGCGCTGGTCCTGGTGGGCCTGGCGCTGAGCCTGTACTACGCGACCTCGATGATTGCCTACGAGTGGAGCTGGAACCGGGTGCCGCAATACTTCGCCTACCAGGCGGAAGTCGCCCAGCGCACCAGCGAAAACGGCACCATCGAATCGATCGCCAGCAAAGGCAGCATGGCCAGCGTCACGGTGCGTGACGAAAGCGGCGCAGAGCAGGTGTTCGAGGTCGAATCGGCCAGCCTGCAGTTGTCACGTGGCGATGACGTGGCCGAAGGCGACCTCATCGGCGTCACCCACCATTGGGCGGCGGGCCCACTGGCCTGGGGCCTGTGGACCACCATCTGGATCTCGGTGGCCTCCGGAATCCTGGGCCTGGTGATCGGCCTGTTCGCCGGGCTCTGCCGGCTGTCGAACAACCCGACCCTGCGCGACCTGTCCACCGTCTATGTCGAGCTGGTGCGCGGTACGCCGCTGCTGGTGCAGATCTTCATTTTCTACTTCTTCATCGGCACGGTGCTCAACCTGTCCCGCGAGTTCGCCGGGGTCGCGGCACTGGCGCTGTTCACCGGCGCCTACGTGGCCGAAATCGTCCGTGCCGGCGTGCAGTCGATCGCCAAGGGGCAGGGCGAAGCTGCCCGTTCCCTGGGCCTGAACGCCGGCCAGTCGATGCGCCACGTGATCCTGCCGCAGGCGTTCAAGCGCGTGCTGCCGCCGCTGGCCGGGCAATTCATCAGCCTGGTCAAGGACACCTCGCTGGTCTCGGTGATCGCCATTACCGAACTGACCAAGAGCGGGCGCGAGGCGATCACCACCTCGTTCTCGACCTTCGAGATCTGGTTCTGCGTCGCCGGTCTGTACCTGTTGATCAACCTGCCGCTGTCGCACATGGCCAGCCGGCTTGAGCGGAGGCTTGCGCAAAGTGATTGAAGTCCGTGATCTGGTAAAAGTCTTCGATACCCGCGGCCAGGTGGTACGTGCGGTCGACCATGTCAGCACCAACGTTGCCAAGGGCGAGGTGCTGGTGGTGCTCGGGCCGTCCGGTTCGGGCAAGTCGACCTTCCTGCGCTGCCTCAATGGCCTGGAGTCCTTCGACGAAGGCACTGTGGCCATCGATGGCCTGCAATTGTCCGACCCCAAGACCGACATCAATGCCTATCGCCGCGAGGTCGGCATGGTGTTCCAGCACTTCAACCTGTTCCCGCACATGACCGTGCTGGAGAACCTGTGCCTGGCGCAGAAGGTCGTACGCAAGCGCGGCAAGGCTGAGCGCGAGGCCAAGGCCCGGGCGTTGCTGGACAAGGTCGGGATCGGCCAGAAGGCCAACGAGTACCCGTCGCGGTTGTCTGGTGGCCAGCAGCAGCGGGTGGCCATCGCCCGGGCCCTGGCCATGGACCCGAAGGTGATGCTGTTCGATGAGCCGACTTCGGCGCTGGACCCGGAGATGGTCGGTGAAGTGCTGGATGTCATGAAGACCCTGGCCCTGGAAGGCATGACCATGGTCTGCGTGACCCACGAAATGGGCTTTGCCCGGGAAGTGGCGGACCGGGTGCTGTTCTTCGACCATGGCAAGCTGCTGGAAGATTCGCCGCCCGAGGCGTTCTTCACCTCGCCCAAGGACCTGCGCGCCCAGGCGTTCTTGCGTCAGGTGTTGTAGGTTTCATCGCGGGGCAAGCCCGCTCCTACAGGTTTTCTGTATGCCCCAGATCCTGTAGGAGCGGGCTTGCCCCGCGATGCCTTTAAAGCTGGAACCTGCCCACCAGCATCTGCAAATGCGTCCCCAACCGCGCCAGCTCGACACTCGAGGCCGCCGTTTCTTCACTGGCCGCCGAGGTCTGGTCCGACACATCCCGCACATTCATCACACTTCGGTTGATCTCTTCAGCCACGGCGCTCTGCTGCTCGGCCGCTGCCGCGATCTGCTGGTTCATCGCCTGAATCGACGACACGGTACGGGTGATGGTGTCCAGCGAGGTGCCGGCCAGTCGGGTCAGCTCGACACTGCTGTCGGTCAGGCTGCGGCTGGCGTCCAGGGTGCTGGCGACCTGTTGCGTGCCGCTCTGCAACCCGGCAATCAGGGTTTCGATCTCTTCGGTCGATTGCTGGGTGCGCTGGGCCAGGCTGCGGACTTCGTCGGCGACCACGGCAAAGCCGCGCCCGGCCTCACCGGCACGGGCCGCTTCGATGGCGGCGTTGAGGGCCAGCAGGTTGGTTTGCTGGGCCACCGACTTGATCACGTCGAGCACGCTGCCGATCTTGTCGCTTTCGCTCTTGAGCTGGCCCATGGCCTCGCTGGAGTGGTTCATGCCGCAGGCCAGGCGCTCGATCTGGGCGATGGCTTCGCCCACCACCCGGTCACCCTCGCGGGCCTGCTGGTCGGCCATCAGCGCCGCTTCCGAGGCTTCTTCAGCGTTACGCGCAACTTCCTGGACGGTGGCGGCCATCTCGTTCATGGCGGTGGCCACCTGATCGGTCTCGACCTTTTGATTGTTGACCCCGGCACTGGTCTGCTCAGTCACCGCCGACAGCTCTTCGGCGGCGCTGGCAATCTGCGTCACGCCATCGCCGATGCCGCCGATCAGCTCGCGCAGGCCGACGGTCATGCGCTGCATGCTGCGTTGCAGCTGGCCCAGTTCGTCGCGCCGCTCGGTGTGCAGGTCCTGGCGCAGGTCGCCGCTGGCGACCCGGTCGGCGGCGCTGAGGGTCTGGCGCAGGGGGATGATGATCTGCCGGGTGATCGCCCAGGCGGCGAGGACGCCGAGCAGCAGGGCCAATGCCGTGGACAGGCCGAGCATGAACCTGGCGTGCTCTGCTTCCTCGTCGCGCAGTTGGGTCAGGGCCGTGGTCAGTTGCTGGCTCTGGTCGATCAGGATCTGGCCCTGGACGGTCATCTGCTGGGTCGCCTGTTCGGTGGCGGCCTGGGCGGCGCCGAACTCCACCACGGCGCCACGGTAGTGCTCCAGCGCTCGTGCCGCTTGCTGGAAGGTGCTGGTGTAGCTGGCCGGTAGCACTTCGGCCAGGGTGCGCAGCTGGGCGGTCGCCTGGTCGATGGCGTCGAGGGCGGTCTTCTGGAACTCGACCTTGCCGCTGTAGGTGTAGCCGCGCACCTGGAAGCGCGCCTGCTGCAGCAGCTTGCTGGCGCCGACGACACTGTTGAACAGGTTCAGGTCGCTGCCGCCGAGCAGCTGTTGCTCGACTTCGGCAATCAGCGAAGCAGCCTGGTCGGCGCTGCTGCCCAGCACCTCGCGGCTGGCTTCACGCTGGCGGGCGGCCTTTTCGGCACTGTCCAGGGCCTGGCGGTACTGGCGCACGGCCTGGCTCTGCTGTTCGATGCGCTGCTGGTCCTGGGGGCGGGTGATGCGCTGGTCGACCTGCTGCAGCTGGCGCTCCAGGTTGGCCAGGGCGTTGTTGAGCTGCTGCGCCGAGGCTTCGTCGCCCCGAAGCTGGTAGCCCTGGCGGGCAACGCGCAGTTCGAGGGTGGCCTGCAACACCTGGGAGATGCCGCCGAGGGTGTCGCCACGGTTGGTGATGCCGCTGATACCCTGCCAGCCGGTCAGGGTAATGCTCAGGGTCAGCAGCAGGACCAGGCCGAAGCCGATGCCTAGCTTGCGATTGACGCTCACGTTGCCCAGGTGCAGGGCTAACCAACGGTACATGGTGGGACTCCATTGCGATCGGCAGGGGCGATTATTGTTCTCGTGCCCCTGCATCGGCCTGGCGCCGCAAAACTGAAGTCAGAACAGACGAGCGAGCAGGGCGGTGACCGCCGTCTCCACGCGCAGGATGCGTTCGCCCAGCTGTACCGGGGCGAGCCCGGCCTTGCCCAGCAAGTCGATCTCGTAGGGGATCCAGCCGCCTTCCGGGCCGATGGCCAGGGTCACCGGCTCATCCAGGCCGCGCGGGCAGGGCGGGAAGGGGCCGGGATGGCCGACCAGGCCGAGGGTGCCCTGGGCAATGGCCGGCAGGCGGTCTTCGACGAAGGGCTTGAAGCGCTTCTCGATGATCACCTCCGGGAGGATGGTGTCGCGGGTCTGTTCAAGGCCCAGGACCAGTTGCTCGCGAATCGCTTCAGGTTCCAGGAACGGGGTTTGCCAGAAGCTCTTCTCGACCCGGTAGCTGTTGACCAGGATCAGCTTCGGTACGCCCATGGTGGCGACGGTCTGGAACACCCGGCGGAGCATTTTCGGTCGTGGCAGGGCCAGTACCAGGGTCAGTGGCAGCTTGGCTGGCGGCTCGCGCTCGAAGCTGACCGACAGCTCGGCTTCGTGGCCTTCCAGGCGCAGCACCCGGGCCTCGCCCATCAGGCCGCCGATTCGGCCCACGCGCAAGGTATCGCCCACGGCGACCCCGTGGATTTCCTGCATGTGGGTAAAGCGCCGGTCAGCCAGCACTACGCGGTCGGCCGCAATGAAATCGGCCTCTTCAAGGAGCAGCAGGTTCACGGTTGGGTCGCTGGCGGCTGGTCGTTGTGGTCGTCGCTGACGTCTTCGTGATGCTCGCCACGCTTGCGGATCAGCCCTCCGGCCAGCACGCCGACCTCGAACAGCAACCACATGGGCACTGCCAGCAGGGTCTGGGAGAAGATGTCCGGCGGGGTCAGGACCATGCCGACCACGAAGCAGCCGATGATCACGTACGGGCGGATCTTCTTCAGGTACTTCACGTCGACCACGCCGATCCACACCAGCAGCACCACGGCCACCGGGATCTCGAAGGCCACGCCGAAGGCGAAGAACAAGGTCATGACGAAGTCCAGGTAGCTGGAAATGTCCGTCATCATCGACACCCCTTCCGGGGTGGCGCTGGCGAAGAAGCCGAAGATCAGCGGGAACACCAGGAAGTAGGCGAAGGCCATGCCGGCGTAGAACAGGATGATGCTGGAGACCAGCAATGGAATGGCGATGCGCTTTTCGTGGCGGTACAGGCCGGGGGCGATGAAACCCCAGATCTGCTGGAGGATCAGCGGAATAGCCAGGAACAGCGAGACGATCATGGTCAGCTTGAACGGCGTCAGGAACGGCGAGGCCACGTCGGTGGCGATCATCGTCGCATTGGCCGGCAAGTGGGCGCGTAGCGGCGCCGAAACCAGGGTGTAGATCTGCTGCGCGAAGGAGAACAGCCCGGCGAAGATCAGGAAGATGGCCGCGACGCAGCGCAGCAGGCGTGTACGCAACTCGGTGAGGTGCGAAACCAGCGGCATCGGCTGGTCGTTTTCCGGAATATCGCTCATGGGGCTCGCGGCGGCTGGGTCGGTTCGGCGGTCGGGCTGGCGACCGGTGGCGTCGGTTCGCTGCCAGCGACAGGCGCGGCAGGCGGTTCGGGCGTCACGCTGGTGGGGTTGAGGATCTTGCGCGCTTCCTGCTCCATGGAGAGGATGTGCTCATTGTGCAGCTGGCGACGGATTTCATCGGCGCCGATCTCGCGCTCCACTTCGTGCTTGATCGCATTGAAGCTGCGCTTGAGGCGGCCGATCCACAGGCCGGCGGTACGCGCAGCCCCCGGTAGGCGCTCGGGGCCGAGTACCAGCAGGGCCACCAGGGCCACGAGCAACAGTTCGCTGAAGCTGATCCCGAACATTGATCAATCTTTCCTGATGGGCTCTTCGACCTTGTGTGCCTGGCCGTCGATGGTCTGCGGCTGGTTCAGCGGCGAAGTGGCCTGGGGCTGGACGGGCTGCACCGGCGGCGGGGTTGGCTCGGCGGGCTTGGACTCTTCCTCGTTCATGGCCTTGCGAAAGCCCTTGATCGATTCGCCCAGGTCGCTGCCGAAGTTCTTCAGCTTCTTGGTGCCGAACACCAGTACCACCACGACCAGCAGGACAACCCAGTGTTTCCAGTCAAAAATACCCATGGTGCAATCCCTCGAAATAGTTCTGTTTAGGCCGATGGCTGGCGCGCGGCTTTCTCGGCGTGCCCGGACAGGCCGAAACGGCGGTCCAGTTCATCCAGTACCGCCTGCGGGTGCTGGCCCAGTGCGGCGAGCATCACCAGGCTATGGAACCACAGATCGGCGGTCTCGTAGATGACATCACTGTAATCTGCGCTGTGGGCGGCATCCTTGGCGGCGATGATGGTCTCGATCGACTCTTCGCCGAGCTTTTCCAGGATCTTGTTCAGGCCCTTGTGGTACAGGCTGGCCACGTAAGAGCTGTCGGGCTCGGCGCCTTTGCGCGCTTCGAGCACTTCGGCCAGGCGGGTCAGGGTGTCGCTCATGTCAGTGTCCTGCGCTGTAGATGGCTTGGGGATCCTTGAGGACCGGGTCGACGGTTTTCCACTCGGCGTTTTCATACACGCGGTAGAAGCAGCTCTCGCGACCGGTGTGGCAGGCGATATGCCCCAGTTGTTCGACCATCAGGATGATCACGTCGGCGTCGCAGTCCAGGCGCATTTCGTGCAGTTTTTGCACATGGCCGGATTCTTCACCCTTGCGCCACAGTTTGCCACGGGAACGCGACCAGTAGATGGCGCGCTGCTCGGTGGCGGTCAGGCTCAGGGCCTCGCGGTTCATCCAGGCCATCATCAGCACGCGCCCGGTCTTGTGATCCTGGGCGATGGCCGGTACCAGGCCGTCGCTGTTCCAGTTGATCTCATCCAGCCAGTCTTTCATCTTCGACTCCAAAACTCGGTTCGATTCTCTGCCAAACCCTGGCGTTAGTGTGCCAGCCGCAGGCCCGGCTGGCTATCGACGCACAATCAGGTAGAGGCCGGCGGCCAGCATCAGCCAGGCGGGCCAGGCGGCCGGGGCGCTGAGGCTGACGGCACCGGCGGCGAGTGTCGCGCCACCGCCGAGCAGGCCGGCACCGAGCAGGCGCAGGGCCCAGCCGTCGCCCTTCTGTTGCCAGGCGGCGGGTGGCTCGGCCAGGTGCGGCTGCGACATGCGCTCGAGCAGGTCGCGGGTCATGCCGGCCAGGTGCGGGATCTGCTCGACCTGGCTGTGCAGGTTCTGCAGCACGGACTTGGGGCTGACCCGGTCGCGCATCCAGCGTTCGAGGAACGGCTGGGCGGTGCTCCACAGGTCCAGTTCGGGGTACAGCTGGCGGCCCAGGCCCTCGATGTTGAGCAGGGTCTTCTGCAGCAGCACCAGTTGCGGCTGGACTTCCATGTTGAAGCGCCGCGCGGTCTGGAACAGGCGCATCAACACCTGGCCGAAGGAGATGTCTTTCAGCGGTTTTTCGAAGATCGGCTCGCACACGGTACGGATCGCCGCTTCGAACTCGTTGAGCTTGGTGTGCGCCGGCACCCAGCCCGAATCGATGTGCAACTGGGCGACGCGGCGGTAGTCGCGCTTGAAGAAGGCGAACAGGTTGCGCGCCAGGTAGTCCTGGTCCTCGGGGGTCAGGCTGCCGACGATGCCGCAGTCGATGGCAATGTACTGCGGGCTCCATGGCTTGACCGTGCTGACGAAGATATTGCCCGGGTGCATGTCGGCGTGAAAGAAACTGTCACGAAAAACCTGGGTGAAGAAGATCTCCACGCCGCGCTCGGCGAGCATCTTCATGTCGGTGCGCTGGTCGGCCAGGGTGGCCAGGTCGGTGACGCCGATGCCGTAGATGCGCTCCATCACCAGCACCTTGGGGCGGCACCAGTCCCAGTAGACCTGGGGCACGTACATCATCTCCGAGCCTTCGAAGTTGCGCTTGAGCTGGCTGGCGTTGGCCGCCTCGCGCAGCAGGTCGAGCTCGTCGTAGATGGTCTTTTCGTAGTCGCTGACCACTTCCACCGGGTGCAGCAGGCGGGCATCGGCCGACACCCGCTCGGCGCCACGGGCGATCAGGAACAGCCAGGCCAGGTCCTGGGCGATGACCGGCTTGAGGCCCGGGCGCACCACCTTGACCACCACCTCTTCGCCGCTCTTGAGCTTGGCCGAGTGCACCTGGGCCACCGAGGCCGAGGCCAGGGGTTCGACGTCGAAGCGGCTGAACACTTCGCTGATCTTCGCCCCGAGCTGCTCTTCAATCATGGCCACGGCTTTTTGCGGGTCGAACGGCGGCACCCGGTCCTGCAGCAGCATCAGTTCGTCGGCGATGTCTTCGGGCAACAGGTCGCGGCGGGTCGACAGCAACTGGCCGAACTTGATGAAGATCGGCCCCAGGTCCTGCAGGGCCAGGCGCAGGCGGGCACCACGGCTCAGGTCCAGGGGCTTGCGCGGCAGCCAGCGCCAGGGCATCAGGTGCCGCAGGGCCATCAGCCACCAGGGCAGCGGCAGGTCGAACAGCAGGTCATCGAGGCGGTAGCGGATCACCACACTCTGGATGCGCAACAGACGGCGGACGGCAAGCAGCTTCATGCGTTATCGCTGGTATCAAGGGATCGGGCGAGGCGCTCGACGCGCGCCTCGAGGCGTTCAATGTCGACTTTGAGCGTGTCGAGCTCGCTGAAGCGGGCTTCGGCCTCACGCTGGCCGACCAGGGTGCGGGCTTCTTCGGCCAGGTACTCGGAGAGATTCTGGTTGAGGCTGGCCAGGCCCTGGCGGGTCCAGCTGGCGCGGCTGCGCAGGTGGCCACTGAGCAGTTGCGTGGCGACCGGCCCGAGCCAGCGCGAGACCTCGTATTCCCAGTCCAGCTCCAGGTCCTGGAGTACCGCAACCAGGTCCAGCAGCACCGCGCTGTCGCCTTCGAGCTCCACCTGCGGGCTGTGCAACACGGCGGGCTTGTCCTGGCTCAGGGCCAGGCGCACCAGGCTGCTGGCCGGGGCGCGCAGGGTGCAGTCGGCCTCCACGGACCAGTGGGCGGCGAGCATCAGGCCGTCGTCACCGGGCAGGATGAACAGCTGCAGTGCCGGCTGGCGGCAGTCGATGGCAATCACCTTGCCATTGAGCGCAGCCAGGCGCGGCAGCGCCGTGCTGTCCAGGCGCAGGACACGGTTCAGGCCATGTTCGACGCTGGCGAGAAGGCCGGCCAGGAGCATCAGGGCTTGATACCCCGGTGCAGGGCGACGATGCCGCTGGTCATGTTGTGGTAGGTGACGCGGTCGAAACCGGCCTCGACCATCATCGCCTTGAGGGTTTCCTGGTCAGGGTGCATGCGGATCGATTCGGCCAGGTAACGGTAGCTTTCCGAGTCGTTGGTGATCAGCTTGCCGGCCAGGGGCATGAAGGCGAACGAGTAGGCGTCGTAGGCCTTGGACATCAGCTTGTTGGTCGGCTTGGAGAACTCCAGCACCAGCAGGCGGCCGCCCGGCTTGAGCACCCGCAGCATCGAGCGGATGGCATCTTCCTTGTGGGTGACGTTGCGCAGGCCGAAGGCGATGGTCACGCAGTCGAAGTAGTTGTCCGGGAACGGCAGCTTTTCCGCGTCGGCCTGGACGAACTCGATGTTGCCGGCCACGCCACGATCGAGCAGGCGGTCGCGACCGACCTTGAGCATCGATTCGTTGATGTCGGCCAGGACAACCTGGCCGGTGGGGCCGACCAGCTTGGAGAACTTGGCCGCCAGGTCGCCAGTACCACCGGCGATGTCCAGCACCCGGTTGCCGCTGCGCACACCGGACAGCTCGATGGTGAAGCGCTTCCACAGGCGGTGCATGCCGCCGGAGAGCACATCGTTCATCAGGTCGTACTTGGCCGCCACCGAGTGGAACACCTCGGCCACTTTCTCGGCTTTCTGGCTTTCCGGTACGTTCTGGTAGCCGAAATGGGTGGTGGGTTCGGCGTGGTCGCCTTTGCGCTGATCGTTCATATCGCTTCACCGAAAAAAATTACCGGCCATTCTAGGGCGTACGACCGGATTTGTCTTGGCGGGGTGTGTCGCAGGTGGGGTGCGGGCATAATAGAAGTATGCCTTTGAATCCAGGATTGAACGAATGACCCAGATCAGCGTTGAACGCAAACACAGCCTTGGCCGCGAAGCAGCGCGGGAAAAGGCCCAAGCCCTGGTCGACAAGCTGGCCCGCGAATACGACCTGAGTGCACGCTGGGTCGGTGACCGGGTCGAGGTCAAGCGCAGCGGTGCCAATGGCAGCGTGCAGATCGGCGAAGACACCATCCGGGTCGAGCTCAAGCTGGGCATGATGCTGTCGATGATGAGCTCGACCATCAAGAGCGAGATCGAGCGGGCGCTGGACAAAGCCTTGGCTTGAGCCTGTTTCGCGGGGCAAGCCCGCTCCCACAGTGATCCACAACCCCGGTGGGAGCGGGCTTGCCCCGCGATGAATTCAGCGCAATTTCCCGCCTTAGGGTGAGGATTCTAATTTTTCTCCCTACCTTATGCTCAAGCCCAGCATCCATGGGCAGTTCCTCCCTATCCTTTCGAGTGTGAGGTATAGAGCATGGCTAAAGTGACACTGAAGAAAAAAGACGACACCCAGAACACCCTGGGTGAAGTGCGCGGCTACGCGCGCAAGATCTGGCTGGCAGGCCTGGGCGCCTATGCGCGGGTCGGCCAGGAAGGTGCCGATTACCTGAAAGAGCTGGTCAAGGCCGGCGAAGCAGTGGAGAAGCGCGGCAAGAAGCGCATCGACCATGAGCTCGACGCGGCCAATAACCAGATCGATTCGGTCAAGGGCGAGATCACCAGCGTCAAGGGCAAGGTCGAAGTTCAGCTCGATAAAATCGAAAAGGCTTTCGACACGCGGGTCGCCAGCGCCTTGAATCGCATCGGCATTCCGTCTAAACATGACGTGGAGGCACTTTCGGTCAAGCTCGATGAGCTGACTGAATTGCTCGAAAGTGTCGCGCGTAAACAATAAGGAGAGCGGGATGGCTGGCAAGAAGAACAGTGAGAAAGAAGGCAGCTCCTGGGTCGGGGGGATCGAGAAATACTCCCGCAAGATCTGGCTGGCTGGTTTGGGTATCTACTCCAAGATCGACCAGGACGGCAGCAAGCTGTTCGACTCCCTGGTCAAGGACGGTGAGAAAGCTGAAAAGCAAGCCAAGAGCTCCGTTGACTCGGCCAAGGCTTCGGCCAAGTCGGCTACCTCTCGCGTAGGTGACGTCAAAGACCGCGCACTGGGCAAGTGGAGCGAACTCGAAGAAGCGTTCGACAAGCGCCTGAACAGCGCCATCTCGCGTCTGGGCGTACCGAGCCGCAATGAAGTCAAGGCCCTGCACCAGCAGGTCGATACCTTGACCAAGCAGATCGAGAAACTGACCGGTGCTTCGGTCAAGTCGGTCTCCAGCAAACCGGCGGCGAGCAAGGCGGCGGCCAAGCCACTGGCCAAGGCAGCCCCGAAAGCGGCGGCCAAGCCTGCGGCAAAAACTGCAGCAGCCAAGCCTGCGGCGGCGAAAACCGCAGCGGCCAAACCGGCAGCAAAACCTGCTGCAGCCAAGCCTGCCGCGGCGAAAAAACCTGCGGTGAAGAAAGCTCCGGCCAAGCCAGCAGCACCGGCTGCCAGCGCCGCACCTGCGCCAAGCGTAGCGCCAGTGGCCACTCCGGCCCCGGCAGCACCGGCGCCTTTGGCTTCGGTGAGCCCGCTGAACCCGTCCTGATTTCAGGCGGTTGTCAGTCAGCGCCCGGCCATTGTGCCGGGCGTTTTCATTGTGGCCTCATCGCGGGGCAAGCCCGCTCCTACAGTCGCGATGCTTTCAGCCTTCCAGATACCTCAGGGCCAACTGCTCGGCCGCATGCCGGGACCCGTTTTCCAGGTGCGGCGCCACCAGCATCATCACCTGGTACACCACCACGCCGACTTCACCTTCGCGGGCCAGTACCCGCTGGTAATCGAGGGAGAACAGCAAGGTCAGGGTGATTTGTTCCACCAGTTGCCCCAGCGCCCGGGTATCGCTGACGACCTGGCCCTGGGCCTTGAGGCTGGCGAGCAGGGCGGCGAGGGTGCGCTTGAGGGCGTTGAGCAGGGTGCGCATGCCACGGGCCAGCTTGGGCAGGCGCCCGGTCAGGTTCGACAGGTCCTGGAACAGGAAGCGGTACTGGGCCATGCGCTCGACGATCAGGTGCAGGAACAGCCAGTAGTCCTCGGCTTCCAGGCGCACTTCGAGGGGCGGGTCGAGCAGCGGCGTCAGCTCTTCTTCGAAACGTTCGAACAAGCCCAGCACCAGCGGCTCCTTGCCGTGGAAGTGGTAGTACAGGTTGCCCGGGCTGATCCCCATTTCATTGGCGATCTCCAGGGTCGAGACATTGGGTTCGCCCTGCTGGTTGAACAGTTGCAGGGCACACTCGAGGATACGGTCGCGGGTTTTCATCCGTTCTTCTTGTTCAGCGCGCCTGGACGTAAGTGCCGGGCGCGGGGTCCATGGGAGGGTACGTCTGGTTACCCAGGGCCATCAGGGTTTCGCGTTGCGCACCGGAGCGCGCCTGAATCCACTCCAGCCACTGTGGCCACCAGCTGCCGTCGATCTGCTTGGCATCGTAGAACCAGGCACGCGGATCGCTGCTCAGGCGCGGGTTGTCGACGTAGTGCGCCTTGGGGTTGCCGGGCGGGTTGAGGATGCTCTGCACATGACCGCTGTTGGCGAGGATGAAGCGCTTGTTGCCGCCCAGCAGCAAGGTCGAGCGGTACACCGCATCCCAGGGGGTGATGTGGTCGTTGCTGCCGGCCACGCTGAAGCTGTCGACGGTGACCTTCTGCAGGTCGATCGGCGTGCCGCACACCTCAAGGCCCGCCGCATGGGTGAGCGGGTTGTGCTTGAAGAAATCCAGCAGGTCACCATGCAGTGCGGCCGGCAAGCGGGTGTTGTCATTGTTCCAGTAGAGAATGTCGAAGGCCGGTGGCGCCTTGCCCAGCAGGTAGTTGTTGACGAAGTAGTTCCAGATCAGGTCGTTGGGGCGCATCCAGGCGAAGACCCTGGCAATCTCCCGGCCATCGAGCACGCCTTTCTGGTAGGAGCGGCGTTTGGCGGCTTCCAGGGTCTGTTCGTCGGCGAACAGGCTGGCGGGGCTATCGATTTCGCTGTCGAGCAGGCTCACCAGGTAGGTGGCGCTGTTGACCCGGCGCAGTTGCCGCTTGGCCTGCAGGTGACCCTGCAGGGCGGCCATGGTCAGGCCGCCGGCGCAGGCACCCATGAGGTTGACGTCACGGCTGCCGGTGATGGCGCGGCAAACGTTCATCGCCTCCTCCAGCGCCTCGACATAGCTCGACAGGCCCCACTCGCGATGCCGCGGGTCGGGGTTGCGCCAACTGATCATGAAGGTCTGCAGGCCGTTCTTGAGCATGTACTGGACAAAGCTGTTGGCCGGACTCAAGTCGAAGATGTAGAACTTGTTGATTTGCGGCGGCACCACCAGCATGGGGCGAGCGTACTGGGTTTCGCTCATCGGCTTGTACTGGATCAGTTCCAGCAGCTCGTTGCGAAACACCACCGCGCCGGCGGTGGTGGCCAGGTTCCTGCCGACCTCGAACGCCTGCGGATTGACCTGACGCGGCAAGCCATCGTTGTGGCGCAGGTCGTCGAGCAGGTGATTGAGGCCACGCACCAGGCTCAGCCCGCCAGTGTTGAACAGCTCCTTGACCGCTGCCGGGTTGAGCAGGGAGTTGCTCGGCGACATGGCATCGTTGAGCAGGGCGAAGAGAAAATGCGCGCGGGCGCGGTCATCGCTCTCCAGCCGGCTTTCGTCGATCCACTGGCGGGTCTGCTTCTGCCAGGCCAGGTAGGCCTGCAGGCCGCGGCTGTAGAAAGGGTTGTGGCTCCAGGCCGGGTCATTGAAACGATTGTCGCGCGGGTGCGGCTGGTGCGGGGTGTCACCCAGCAGTACGCGGCCCAGCTGGTTGCCCAGGGCGAGCATGTGCTTTGCCGTATGCAGCGGATGGCGCAGGCCATGGCGGCTGACATTGCGCAGAGTCGAGATCAAGTCGCGGCCACGTACGCCGGCGATCGCGCTCTGCACATTCATATAGCTGGCGGGGACCGGAGCCGATCCCTTCGCGGGCTTGTCTTTCATCAGGCAACACTCCCTCGTCAGGCCATCAACAAACAGATCAATGCAAAAGCGACACCAACCTCATGCCATACACCGGGCCGCATGGCGTCCTGCCACGGGCTTCGCGTCAGCTTGGGGCGGGCCGAGGGTGCATGACGGCGCGTTGGCGCTCTTGCTCGAGAAACTTCATGATGATCGGGGCGACGGCTTCGGCCCGGGTGATCAGGAACAGATGGCCGTCGTCGATTATGTGTAGCTGGGCATTGGGAATACGCCAGGCCAGCAGGCGCATATTGACCAGTGGAATCAGCGGATCATCGTCGCCGGCCAGCACCAGGGTCGGCTGCTGGATCTTGTGCAGCCAGTGGATGCTGGTCCAGCCGAAGCCTGCGAACAGCTGCCAGTAGTAGCCCAGCTTGCCCGAGGAGCGCACCTTGGCGGCATGGGCCGTGGCCAGGTCGGGGTCGCGGCGAAAGGCCCCGCCATAGATCTGCGGGGCAATGCGAATGACATGGGACGGTTGTATATAGCGCCGGGGGCTGGCCATCAGCATCAGCACCTTGGGCTTGCCCGGCACCATGAACATGCCGGCGGCCGTGGCCGCCAGTACCAGCTTCTTGCAGCGCTCGGGGTAGTCATGGGCGAACTGCTGGGCCAGTGCGCCGCCCCAGGACACGCCGATGGCGTTGACCTGGCCATAGTCCAGGTAATCGAGCATGCGCGCCGTGAGCCTGGCCAGCCCGGGGAAACGGTAGGGGTGCCGGGGCGTGGAGGAGCCGCCGACACCGGGCACATCGAAGGCGATTACCTCCAGGTCCGGGTCCAGGGCCTGGATGAACGGGAACACCAGCTCCAGGTTGGCGCCGATGCCGTTGAAGATCAGCAAGGGCGTCAAGTGCGGTTTGCCAGGGCGAACCGCGGTGCGGATGCTCTGGCCATCCAGGTCGACGGTTCTGAACAGATACGGTTGCGGCATGCACGAAGCCCTGTGGTAATGGAATCGCCGTGGCCTGGCAGCGGCCACGGCAGCCGGAACATCAACGTTCGTGGACGTAGGTTCCCGGTGCTGCTTCGGCAGCAGCGTAGGCCCTGTTGCCCAGGCGCGTCGGCGCCTTCTTCAGCTCGCCCGAGCGCTCGCTCAGCCAGGCTTGCCAGTGCAGCCACCAGGAATCGGTGTGCTTGTGGGCGTTCTCCTGCCACTCGGTAGCCTCCGACGCCAGCTCGTTGCTGGTCATGTAGCGCGCCTTGGGGTTGCCCGGTGGGTTGAGGATGCTCTGGATATGCCCGCTGTTGGACAGGACAAACTCGATATTGCCACCGAACAGCTGGGCCGAGCGGTAGCAGGCCTGCCATGGGGTGATGTGGTCAGTGGTGCCGGCGACGCAGAAGATATCGCTGGTGACTTTCTTCAGGTCGATCGGCGTGCCGCACACTTCCAGTGCATCGGCGCGGGTCAGTGGGTTGCTTTTGAACAGTTCGATCAGGTCGCCATGGAAGGCGGCCGGCAAGCGGGTGGTGTCGTTGTTCCAGAACAGGATGTCGAACACCGGCGGCTCGTTGCCCAGCAGGTAGTTGTTGACCCAGTAGTTCCAGATCAGGTCGTTGGGCCGCATCCAGGCGAACACCTTGGCCATGTCGCGGCCTTCGAGCACGCCAGCCTGGTAGGAGTGACGCTTGGCGGACTCCAGGGTCTGCTCGTCGACGAACAGGGCGACCTGGGTGTCGAGAGTGGTGTCGAGCACGCTGACCAGCAGGGTCAGGGCGTTGACCTTGGTCTCGCCCAGGGCGGCATAGTGGCCGAGCAGGGCGGTGCAGGTGATGCCGCCGGAGCAGGCACCGAGCATGTTCAGATCCTTGCTGCCGGTGATGGCCAGGATCACGTCGATGGCTTCCTTGAGCGCATCGATGTAGGTGGACAGGCCCCACTCGCGCTGGGCCTTGGTCGGGTTGCGCCAGCTGACGATGAAGGTCTGCACATTGGAGCGCAGGCAGAAGCGCGCCAGGCTCTTCTCCGGACTCAGGTCGAAGACATAGAACTTGTTGATCTGCGGTGGCACCACCAGCAGCGGGCGGGCGTGCACCTGTTCGGTGATCGGTTGGTACTGGATCAGTTCGAGCACATCGTTGCGAAACACCACGGCGCCTTCGCTGGTGGCCAGGTTCTTGCCGACCTCGAAGGCGTCCATGTTCACCTGGCTGGGCATGCCGCCATTGTTGACCAGGTCCTTGGCCAGGTTGGACAGGCCGTCGAGCAGGCTCTTGCCGCCGGTTTCGAAGAAGCGTTTGACCGCTGCCGGGTTGGCCGCGCCGTTGGTGGGCGCCATGGCCTCGGTCATCAGGTTGATCACGAAGTGACCGCGGCTGATGTCATGTTCCGACAGGTTGCTGGTCTCGATCCAGTCGTGCAACTCCTTGCGCCAGGCCAGGTAGGTTTGCAGGTAGCGACGGTAGAGGGGGTTCTGGCTCCAGGCCGGGTCGTTGAAACGACGGTCGTCGCCCTGTGGTTGCAGGCCCGACTTGCCGAAGATCACATCCTTGAGCTCCATGCCGAAATGGGCGACATGTTTGACACTGTGCAACGGTTGCCGAATGGCCTGACCCAGCACCATTCGAGCAGAAGCCAGCAAATCCTTGCGACGCAAGCCGATGACCGGGTTCAGACCCAGGGTGTGTTCCGAGGCTTGGCGCTGCAGGTCATCGTTGTTCTTGTTACTCATCTACGACGCTCCGTTGTCCTGAGACGAGTACCGGCCTGCCGTGGGGCGTTACACAGGCGAGTGCACGGTACTGCTGCTCGGGTGACCAGTGATAACGAACTGCGGTCCTGCGGCCGGATGCAAACGACGATGAGCCATGCGGGTTTTTCTGCGTGTGAAGACAGCCTGCTTTCGCTCGCGACCTCTACATTCCGGCCTGACCCTGCGGGTAATCCGATGCAGGGAACTTGCCAGATCCATTGGTTACCCGACTTTTGGGTGATGCGCAAGACGGCCAATCGTTGGCCGTGGTGCAGGCATTCAAGCAAATAGAATTAGAAAATGCGCTCTAAACCCTGGAAGTCCCGGGCTAGAGCATCAGCTTGACCACGGATTCGTTGGGGTCGCGGGACTTGCCGGCCTTGGCCAGCTCGTCGAGATACTCGGCCCAGAGTTGTTCCTGGCGCAGGCACAGCTGTTCCAGGTACTCCCAGGTGAACAGGCCGCTGTCATGGCCGTCGTCGAAGGTCAGTTTCAGTGCGTACTGTCCGGCCGGTTCGATCTGGGTCAGGCCGACGTTGGCCTTGCCGAATTGCAGGATCGGATTGCCGTGGCCCTGGACCTCGGCGGAGGGAGAATGCACGCGCAAGAATTCTGCGGGCAGGTGATATACCTCGTCGGGCCCATAGGTCAGCGACAGGGTCTTGGAGGCTTTGTGCAGGTTGATGCCGGTGGGGAGTCTGGACATGGCTAAGGGCTCTTGGGCTATAAGCTGCAAGCTACAAGCTGCAAGAGAGGGCGTCCAGCGCGCTCAGCTTGCAGCTTGCTACTTGGAGCTTGCCGCTTTAGAGAATATAGCGCGACAGGTCTTCGTTCTGTGCCAATTCGCCCAAGTGGCTGTTGACGTAGTCGGCGTCGATGCGGATCGGCGCTTCGTCGTGGGCGCTGGCCAGGTCACCGGCGCTGAACGACACCTCTTCGAGCAGGCGCTCGAGCAGGGTGTGCAGGCGACGGGCACCGATGTTCTCGGTCTTCTCGTTGACCTGCCAGGCGATTTCGGCCAGGCGCTTGATGCCTTCGGCAGCGAACTCGATGTTCAGGCCTTCGGTCTTGAGCAGCTCGCGGTACTGTTCGGTGAGCGAGGCGTGCGGCTCGCTGAGGATACGCTCGAAGTCTTCCGGGCTCAGGGCCTTGAGTTCGACGCGGATCGGCAGGCGGCCTTGCAGCTCGGGTACCAGGTCGCTCGGCTTGCTCAGGTGGAAGGCGCCGGAGGCGATGAACAGGATGTGGTCGGTCTTGACCATGCCCAGCTTGGTGTTCACCGTGCAGCCTTCGATCAGCGGCAGCAGGTCGCGCTGCACGCCTTCGCGGGAGACATCGGCGCCGCCGACGTTGCCACGCTTGGCCACCTTGTCGATTTCGTCGATGAACACGATACCGTGCTGCTCGACCGCTTCCAGGGCCTTGGCCTTGAGCTCTTCGTCGTTGACCAGGCGGCCGGCTTCTTCGTCACGCACCAGCTTGAGCGCTTCCTTGACCTTGAGCTTGCGGCTCTTGCGCTTGCCCTTGCCCATGTTGGCGAACAGGTTCTGCAGCTGGTTGGTCATCTCTTCCATGCCCGGTGGGGCAGAGATATCGACGCCCATGTTCTCGGCCACTTCGATCTCGATTTCCTTGTCGTCCAGCTGGCCTTCGCGCAGGCGCTTGCGGAACAGCTGGCGGGTGTTGGAATCCTGGCTGGTGGTCTGGTCTTCGTTAAAGCCGGTGCGCGCCGGCGGCAGCAGGGCATCGAGGATGCGGTCTTCGGCCGCGTCTTCGGCGCGGTGGCGAACGCGGATGATCTCCTGCTCGCGCAGCATCTTGATCGCGGCATCGGCGAGGTCGCGGATGATCGACTCGACGTCACGGCCGACATAGCCGACTTCGGTGAACTTGGTCGCTTCGACCTTGATGAACGGGGCATTGGCCAGCTTGGCCAGGCGCCGGGCGATTTCGGTCTTGCCCACGCCAGTGGGGCCGATCATCAGGATGTTCTTGGGCGTGACTTCAACGCGCAGCTCGGCAGGCAGCTGCATGCGCCGCCAGCGGTTGCGCAGGGCAATGGCGACGGCGCGCTTGGCGTCGTCCTGGCCAATGATGTGGCGGTTGAGTTCGTGGACGATCTCGCGGGGGGTCATGGACATGGTAATGATGGTCCTTGGGCTCGATAAGTCAGCGTGGAAAAGCCCGGCCGCCGGGGCCGGGCGCCAGAACAGCTGAATTACTCGGCCAGGTCCTGCTCCTCGATGGTCAGGTGGTGGTTGGTGAACACGCAGATGTCACCGGCGATATTCAGGGCGGTTTCGGCGATTTCACGGGCCGAGAGATCGGTCTTCTGCAGCAGGGCGCGCGCAGCGGCCTGGGCGTAGGCGCCACCGGAACCCATGGCGATCAGGCCGTCTTCGGGTTCGACCACGTCACCGTTGCCGGTGATGATCAGCGAAGCGTCCTTGTTGGCCACGGCCAGCATGGCTTCCAGGCGGCTCAGGGAACGGTCGGTACGCCATTCCTTGGCCAGCTCGACGGCGGCGCGGATCAGGTGGCCCTGGTGCTTTTCCAGCTGGCCTTCAAAGCGTTCGAACAGGGTGAATGCGTCGGCGGTGGCACCGGCGAAGCCGGCGATGACCTGGCCGTGGTACAGGCGGCGGACCTTCTTGGCGTTGCCTTTCATCACGGTGTTGCCCAGGGAAACCTGGCCGTCGCCGCCCATGACGACTTTGCCGTGGCGGCGAACTGAAACGATGGTGGTCAAGGGGAGAGTCTCCACGCAGCGGGGCGAAAGTGCCTGATGCAGACTCATATGGGGGTGCAGGGAAGGATTTCAACCTTGCAGGATGAGTGGTAAGTGTTCAGGGCGTCATCGCGGGGCAAGCCCGCTCCTACAGCCTGTAGGAGCGGGCTTGCCCCGCGATTGACCGTCAGCCTTCGTGGCTGATATGCCCGTCCACCAGGGTGTAGCGCACCGCGCCCGGCAGGCAATGGCCGATGAACGGGCAGTTGTCGCCCTTGGAACGCCAGGTTTCGCCCGCCACGGTCGAAGCCTTGGCATCGAACAGCACCAGGTCTGCCGCGCCGCCCACCTGCAGCGTACCCGCCGGCAAGCGCATGGCTGCCGCCGGGCCTGCAGACAAACGTTGCAACAAAGTCGGCAGGTCGAGCAGGCCGTCCTCGACCAGGGTCATGGCCAGCGGCAGCAGCAGTTCGACGCTGCTGATACCCGGTTCGGTGGCGCCGAACGGTGCCAGCTTGGCATCCCGCTCGTGAGGCTGGTGGTGGCTGGAGATCGCCTGGATCACCCCGGACTTCACTGCCTCGCGCAGGCCGTCACGGTCGGCGCGGGTGCGCAGTGGCGGCTGGACGTGGTAGAGGCTTGAGAAGTCGCGCAGGGCCTCGTCGGTGAGGATCAACTGGTACAGGGCGACGTCGGCGGTGACCGGCAGGCCCAGTTGCTGGGCCTGGGCGATCAGGCGGGCGCCGCGGGCGCTGGTCAGCTGGCTGAAGTGCGCACGCACGCCGGTCTGTTCCACCAGCAGCAGGTTGCGCGCCAGGGCCACGGTCTCGGCGGTTTCCGGAATGCCCGGCAGGCCAAGGAAGCTGGCCATGGCGCCTTCGTGGGCCAGGCCGCCCTGGGCCAGGTCGCGGTCCTGGGAGTGGAACACCACGGTCAGGTCGAAGGTGGCCGCATACTCCAGGGCGCGGGCCAGGGTGCGGTTGTTGCTGAAGCTGTTCAAACCGTTGCCGAACGCCACGCAGCCGGCATCGCGCAGGGCAATGAGTTCTGCAAGCTGCTCGCCTTCCAGGCCCTTGCTCAGGGCGCCGATCGGGAACACCTTGCTGTGACCGGCTTCGCGGGCGCGGTCGAGGATCAGTTCGGCCACCGCCGAGGTGTCCAGCACCGGCTTGGTCTGCGGTGGGCAGCACAGGCTGGTGACGCCACCGGCTGCGGCAGCGCGGGTTTCGCTGGCGATGCTGCCCTTGCGGCTGTAGCCAGGTTCGCGCAGGGCGACGTTGAGGTCGACCAGGCCGGGGGCGGCGATCAGGCCCTGGGCGTCGATGCTGCGCGCCGCTGTGAAGCCGGCAGGCGCAGCGCCGATGGCAACGATCTTGCCGGCATCGATGTGCAGGTCGGCGGTCTGGTCCAGGCCGCTCTGGGGATCAATGACCCGGGCGCCAAGAATACTGAGGGTCACTGGGCGTTCTCCTGCTCGAATTGACGTTGGGCGGTCTGGCCGCTCATGGCCATGGACAGCACCGCCATGCGCACGGCGATGCCGTAGGTGACTTGGTTGAGGATCACCGATTGGGCGCCGTCGGCCACCGCCGATTCGATCTCCACGCCGCGGTTGATCGGCCCCGGGTGCATGACGATGGCATCGGGCTTGGCCCCGGCCAGGCGTGCGGTGGTCAGGCCGAACAGGCGGTAGAACTCACCTTCGCTGGGCAGCAGGCCACCGGCCATGCGCTCACGCTGCAGGCGCAGCATGATCACCACGTCAACGTCTTTCAGGCCCTGTTCCAGGTCGGTGTAGACCTTGACGCCATATTGCTCGATACCGATCGGCAGCAGGGTTTTCGGGGCGATCACACGGATGTCCGGGCAGCCCAGGGTTTTCAGAGCGAGCATGTTCGAGCGCGCTACCCGCGAGTGCAGGATGTCGCCGACGATGGCCACCGAGAGGTTCTCGAAACCGCCTTTGTGCCGACGGATGGTGAGCATGTCGAGCATGCCCTGGGTCGGGTGGGCGTGGCGGCCGTCGCCGCCGTTGATGATCGCCACCTCCGGGCTGACGTGCTCGGCGATGAAGTGCGCGGCACCGGAGTCGGCATGGCGCACGACGAACATGTCGGCGGCCATGGCCTCGAGGTTGCGCAGGGTGTCGAACAGGGTTTCGCCCTTGCTGGTCGAGGAGGTCGACACGTTCAGGGTGATCACGTCGGCCGACAGCCGCTGGGCGGCCAGTTCGAAGGTGGTGCGGGTACGGGTGGAGTTCTCGAAGAACACGTTGCACACGGTCTTGCCGCGCAGCAACGGGACTTTCTTCACGGCCCGGGCGCCGACTTCAAGGAAGGAGTCAGCGGTGTCGAGGATTTCGGTCAGCAGTTCGCGGGGCAAACCGTCGAGCGAGAGAAAATGGCGCAGCTGGCCCTGATCATTGAGCTGCAGCGGGCGCTTGGCGTCGATTGGCGTCATCGCGAGGGACTCTTAAAGGGCGGAAGCGAGGTCCTGGCGCTCGAGGGCGAGCGGGGCGGGTCCGGTCAATTTTACCCGTTCATGGGCGGCCAGCGACAGGGTTGCACCGACCACATTCGGGCGGATCGGCAATTCGCCGGCATCCAGGTCCAGCAGGCAGACCAGGGTGACACTGGCCGGGCGGCCATAATCGAACAGTTCGTTGAGGGCGGCGCGGATGGTCCGACCGCTCATCAGCACGTCGTCGACCAGTACCAGATGCTGGCCTTCGATCTCGAACGGCAAGGCCGAGGGGCGCACTTGCGGGTGCAGGCCGTTCTGGCTGAAGTCGTCACGGTAGAACGACACATCGAGGGTGCCCAGGGCGCTGTCGTTGCCCAGTTCCTCGAGCAGGGCCTGGGCGACCCAGACGCCTCCGGTGCGGATGCCGATGAAGCGTGGCTCGCTGATGTTGCGCCGGGCCAGATGGGCACGAAGGTCGACGGCCATCTGCCGGATCAGTTCGGCGGGATTGGGTAGGCTCATGCTTGCTCCTCAAGAGGCCGGGGGCGTGGCGCTGGCCCGGCTTGAATCCGATGATCGGGATCAGGACTGCCCGGTATTGGCCTCCAGCCAGCCCTGCAGCAGCAGGGCGGCGGCAATGGCATCCACCGGGTTGTCGCGGTAACTGCCGCGCTGGCCGCCACGGGCCATGCGTTCGCCCTTGGCTTCGAAGGTGGTCAGGCGTTCGTCGTGGGTATGCACGGGCAGGTTGAAGCGGCCGTTCAGGCGCCGGGCGAATTTCTCGGCGCGGGCACTCATTTCGCTGGGCGTGCCGTCCATGTTCAACGGCAGGCCGACGACAATGGCATCGGGTTGCCATTCCTTGATCAGTTTTTCCACCTGGGTCCAGTCCGGTACGCCGTTCTGGGCCTTGAGGGTGCACAGTTCGCGGGCCTGGCCGGTGATCACCTGGCCGACGGCAACGCCGATCTGCTTGCTGCCGTAGTCAAAGCCCAGCAGTAGTCGCAACTCGGCCATCAGGCGTGCCCCGCCTGGCTGGTGAGCAGGCTCAGGTTGATGCCCAGGCTCTTGGCGGCGGCGCCAAGGCGCTGCTCGCAGGCCATGCCGAAGATGATCTCGGAGTCGAACGGGCAGTTCAGCCAGGCGTTGTCGGCCAGCTCCGCCTCCAGTTGCCCGGCCTCCCAGCCGGCGTAGCCGAGGGTGATCAGGCTGTGCTCGGGTCCGTTGCCGTCGGCGATAGCAAATAGCACGTCCTGCGAGGTGGACAGCGACAGGCCCTCGAGCTCGACAGTGGCCTGAAAGCTCTTTTCGCTGCTGTGCAGGACGAAGCCGCGGTCGGTCTGCACCGGGCCGCCCATGTAGATCGGCACCTGGATGCTACTGGCCGACGGTTCGACGTTGGGCCGCAACTGTTCGAGGATATCGGCCAGGTTCAGGTCCTGGGGTCGATTGACCACCAGCCCCATCGCCCCATTGGCGTTATGCTCGACGATGTAGGTCAAGGAGTGCGCGAAGTTCGGGTCGGCCATGTGCGGCATGGCGATCAGGAACTGATGCTTGAGGTAACTCGGGCTGAGGTTTTTCATGCTTGTTAGTGTGGCGTTGGGGCGCCGTACTGACAAGCCTGATGCACGCTTACTTTGTAGGAGCGGGCTTGTCCCGCGATTGCGTGCCGGATGACACACCGCATCGCGGGGCAAGCCCGCTCCCACGGGTCAGTTGCTCGACAGGCGGTCGCCGCGGGCGAAGCGCCAGGTGCGGATGATTTCCAGCCGGTCGATGTCTGCCAGGTCGCCGGTGAACGGCGCAAAGGGCGCAGCCAGGCGCACGATGCGCTGGGCCGCCTGGTCCAGCAGCGGCTGGCCGGAGGACTCCAATACCAGCACTTCGTACAGCGAGCCGTCGCTGTTGATCGACACCATCAGTCGCAGGCTGCCGTAGATCTGCTGGCGCCGGGCTTCATCGGGGTAGTTGAGGTTACCGATGCGCTCGACCTTCTTGCGCCACTCATCCTTGTACCAGGCACCCTTGTCGCGCATGGTCGAGGCGGCGTTGAGGCGGTGGATGCGCGGGCGCTTGGCGTACAGTTGCTGCTCGTGGGACAGTTCAGCCTCGAGGCTGGCGATCTGGCTGGACAGCTGCGAGCTGTCGAAATCCGGGGTGGCCGCCTTGGGTTTGGGCTGCGGCTTGACTTCCTTGGGCCGGGTTTCGACTTTTTGCGCCTTGGGCGCCTGGGTGGTGACCACGGCCTTGGGCTGGACCGGTGGTGGCGGAACATCCGGCCTGGCCGCCGGTGGCGGGGTCACCTTGTTGATCTTGCTGTCCTGGAAGGGCGCCACTTCGGTGGTTTTCGGCACCGCCTTCTTCTCCAGGGTGCCGCTGCCCTGCTGGTTGTCCTGGGCCAGGAAGTCAGCCTTCTGCGGCGCCTTCTCGCTCTTGAATGTGGCCAGGGTGATTTCCATGGTGCGGCGGATTTCTTCCGGCTTGGCCATGGTGAAACCCACGCCGAGGATCAGCGCCAGGTGCACCAGGGCAGCCAGGAACAGGGTAAAGCCGAGGCGGTCCGCCGGGCGAACGCGCGGTGGGGCAAAGTCGGCGGGAATGTCAGCAGGCAGCGTCATCGGGTATCCAGCAGCCGCAGGACCGGAACAAACCGGCAGGGCAGGGCGCTTGTGGTCGAAATCGACCGGCATGATACCCCACTCTGCACGGTTGCTTCGCGTCGGCTGTCAGCGGGCCTTGAGCTTGCGATCAATGGCATCCATCAACTGCACGCCGATGCGGGTGCCGAAGGCGTTGTCGATTTCGCGGATACAGGTCGGGCTGGTGACGTTGATTTCGGTCAGGTGCTCGCCGATCACGTCCAGGCCGACGAACAGCAGGCCTTTTTCGCGCAGGGTCGGGCCGACCTGCTCGGCGATCCAGCGGTCACGGTCGGTCAGCGGCCGCGCTTCGCCACGACCGCCGGCGGCCAGGTTGCCACGGGTCTCGCCGCTGGCCGGGATGCGTGCCAGGCAATAGGGCACCGGCTCGCCGTCGATCATCAGGATGCGCTTGTCGCCGTCCTTGATCGCCGGCAGGTAGGCCTGCGCCATGATCTGCTGGGTGCCGTGGCCGGTCAGGGTCTCGAGGATCACCGAGAGGTTCGGGTCGCCCGGACGGTGACGGAAGATCGACGCGCCGCCCATGCCGTCCAGCGGCTTGAGGATCACATCGCCATGCTGGGCAGCGAAGTCGCGCAGGATATCGGCGCGGCGGCTGACCAGGGTGGCTGGCGTGCACTGCGGGAACAGGGTGGCGAACAGCTTTTCGTTGCAGTCGCGCAGGCTCTGCGGGCGGTTGACCACCAGCACGCCGGCTGCTTCGGCCTGCTCCAGCAGGTAGGTGCTGTAGACGAACTCCATGTCGAAGGGCGGATCCTTGCGCATCAGGATCACGTCCAGGTCGCTCAGGGCGTTGTCCTGCTCGGCTTCCAGCTCGAACCAGTGCTCGGGGTCGGCGAACACCTTCAGCGGGCGCATCCGCGCCCGGGCAACACCGGCGCCCTGGTACAGGTCTTGCTGCTCCATGTAGAACAGCGACCAGCCGCGCTCCTGGGCGGCGAGCAGCATGGCCAGCGAGCTGTCCTTCTTGTAGGAGATGCGCGCAATGGGGTCCATGACAATCCCGAGGCGAACGCTCATGGGCTATATCCTCTGAAGCGGCACTGTGCCGCGTTGGCTCAAAAAAAGTGGCGTCAGGGTGGCGCTCGCGGCGCTGGCGGTCAAGGGGCAAACGCATGTGCGGCGGCATCGCGCCGGGCCGTGGCGCGGGCCGATGGAATGCACCCCCAGAGTGTGCTAAAAAGGCCTGGCACGTGGCCTGCACGGCCTTTCCAGGCGACGCTAGAGCAGCAAGGGTAGAGCAATTATGGAACAGCCCGGCGCGGCACTGAAGGTGATGGTGATCGATGACTCCAAGACGATTCGCCGTACTGCCCAGATGTTGCTCAGCGAAGCAGGTTGCGACGTCATCACGGCCACCGACGGCTTCGATGCCCTGGCCAAGATCGTCGACCTCAAGCCGCAGATCATCTTCGTCGACGTGTTGATGCCGCGTCTGGACGGCTACCAGACCTGCGCCCTGATCAAACACAACAGCGCCTTCAAGGATACGCCGGTGATTCTCCTGTCGTCCCGTGACGGCCTGTTCGACAAGGCCAGGGGCCGGGTCGTCGGCTCCGACCAATTTTTGACCAAGCCTTTCAGCAAGGAAGAACTGCTGGACGCGATCAGGGCCCATGTGCCCGGGTTCGCCGCAGAAGAACAACCCGCACCCTGACGCCGCCCGGTGGCGCTGCGTCCATTGCCTTGATGGGGAACAGCATGGCCCGAGTTCTGATCGTCGATGATTCGCCGACCGAAATGTACAAACTGACCGGAATGCTCGAAAAGCACGGGCACCAGGTGCTCAAGGCTGAGAACGGCGCCGATGGCGTGGCCCTGGCGCGCCAGGAGTTGCCCGACGCGGTGCTGATGGACATCGTCATGCCCGGCATGAACGGCTTCCAGGCCACCCGGCAACTGAGCAAGGACGCGCAGACGGCGCATATTCCGGTGATCATCGTCACCACCAAGGACCAGGAAACCGACAAGGTCTGGGGCACCCGCCAGGGCGCCAGGGACTACCTGACCAAGCCGGTGGACGAGGACACCCTGATCCACAAGCTCAACGACGTGCTCAAGGCTTGACGACCCGACCCATGGGCGAGTCGCTGACGGCCTTCGAACTGCTGCTGGACATCGACCAGCGCTGCCGCCTGCTGGCGGCCGACCTGCCGCTGCAGGAGAGCCGCCTGCAGAGCTGGAGCGGTATCGGCTTTCGCATCGCCGAGCAGTGGTTCGTCGCGCCCATGGGCGAGATCGCCGAGGTCCTGCATGAGCCCCGCTTGAGCCGGATCCCCGGGGTCAAGCCCTGGGTCAGTGGGGTGGCCAACCTGCGGGGGCGACTGCTGCCGGTGATGGACCTGCGCGGCTTCCTCGGCCTGGGCCTGTCGGCGCCGCACAAGCAGCGCCGGGTGCTGGTGCTGGACCATGAGGAGCTGTTTGCCGGGCTGCTGGTGGACGAAGTGCTGGGTTTGCAGCATTTCCCGCTGCACAGCCTCGACCTGTCGCCGCCGACGCCCTTGCTCAGCGGTGCGGCGCCCTTTGTCCAGGGGCACTTCCAGCGGCAACGCTGCTGGGCCATCTTCAGCCCGCTGGCCCTGGCCCAGGCGCCGGGTTTTCTCGACGTGGCGCTGTAAAGGAATGCCGGATTCGTGACCAAGACCAAGACGACTACTTCGCCCCAAGGCTCGCGCAGCAGCGCCCGGATCGCGGCGCTGTTCGTCGTGCTGATCCTGTCGATCATCCTGCTGTTCGCCAACTTCGCCTACCTCAACACCCAGGCCAACTACGACAAGCAGTACATCGGCCATGCCGGTGAACTGCGGGTGCTGTCCCAGCGCATCGCCAAGAACGCCACCGAGGCGGCGGCGGGCAAGGCGCGGGCATTCCGCCTGCTCAGCGAGGCGCGCAACGACTTCGAGCAGCGCTGGGGCTACCTGAAGAAGGGTGATGCGGCCACCGGGCTGCCGGCCGCGCCCGTGGCGGTACGCAATGAAATGGATGCGGTGCTGCGCGACTGGGAAGGCCTGCGCAAGAACACCGATACCATCCTGGCCAGCGAGCAGACCGTGCTGTCGCTGCACCAGGTCGCGGCCACCCTGGCCGAGACTGTGCCGCAATTGCAGGTCGAGTATGAAAAAGTCGTCGAGATCCTCCTGCAGAGCGGTGCGCCCGCCAACCAGGTGGCGGTTGCCCAGCGCCAGTCCTTGCTGGCCGAACGCATCCTCGGTTCGGTCAACACGGTGCTGGCCGGTGACGACACCTCGGTGCAGGCGGCCGACGCCTTCGGTCGCGACGCCAGTCGTTTCGGCCAGGTGCTCGACGCCATGCTGGGGGGCAACCCGACCATCCAGGTCACCCGGGTCCAGGACCCCGACGCCCGGGCGCGGCTGGCGGAAATCTCCGAGCTATTCCAGTTCGTCGCCGGCTCCGTGGATGAAATCCTCGAGACCTCGCCGGAGCTGTTCCGGGTGCGCGAAGCGGCCGGGAGCATTTTCAACCAGTCGCAAACCCTGCTCGACGAGGCCTCGCGCCTGGCCAACGGTTTCGAGAACCTCGCCACCGGGCGCACCCTGGATACCGTCGGCGGCTACGTGCTGGGCCTGCTGGCGCTGGCTTCGATCATCCTGATCGGCATGGTGATGGTCCGTGAGACCCACCGGCAACTGCGCGAAACCGCCGAGAAGAACGAACGCAACCAGCAGGCGATCATGCGCCTGCTCGACGAGATCGAAGACCTGGCCGACGGCGACCTGACCGTGACGGTGTCGGTCACCGAAGATTTCACCGGCGCCATCGCAGACTCGATCAACTACTCCATCGACCAGTTGCGCGACCTGGTGGCCACCATCAACCTCAGCGCCGAGGCGGTGGCCAGTGCCGTGCAGGACACCCAGAACACCGCGCACCAGCTGGCCAAGGCCTCGGAGCACCAGGCCGAGCAGATCAGCGAGGCCTCGGTGGCGGTGGGCGACATGGCCGAGTCCATCGACCGGGTGTCCACCCACGCCTACGAGTCGGCCAAGGTGGCCGAGCGCTCTGTTCTGATTGCCAACAAGGGCAACGAGGTGGTGCACAACACCATCCATGGCATGGACAACATTCGCGAGCAGATCCAGGACACGGCCAAGCGGATCAAGCGCCTTGGCGAGTCCTCCCAGGAAATCGGCGATATCGTCAGCCTGATCGACGACATTGCCGACCAGACCAACATCCTCGCCCTCAACGCGGCGATCCAGGCGTCGCTGGCCGGTGAGGCCGGGCGCGGTTTTGCCGTGGTCGCCGACGAAGTGCAGCGCCTGGCCGAGCGTTCGTCCTCGGCCACCCGCCAGATCGAAGCGCTGGTACGCACCATCCAGGCCGACACCAACGAAGCGGTGATCTCCATGGAGCAGACCACCGCCGAGGTGGTACGCGGCGCGCGCCTGGCCCAGGATGCCGGGGTGGCCCTGGCGGAAATCGAGGGAGTATCGCAAACCCTCGCCGAGCTGATCCACAGCATCTCCGACGCCGCCCAGCTGCAGACCTCTTCGGCCGGGCAGATCTCGCATACCATGGCGGTGATCCAGCAGATCACCTCGCAGACCTCCGCCGGCTCCAGCGCGACGGCCGAAAGCATCGGCAACCTGGCGCAGATGGCCAGCGAAATGCGTCGCTCGGTGTCCGGATTCACCTTGCCACCGACGCCACCGCGATGAGTGCGGGCAGGTGAGCATGGCAATGGGAGCAGATATGGCTGAGCGGCATGACACGGTGGCCCTGACCTGGGTCAAGGCCGCCATCGGCGACTGCCTGGCCCAGGCACGCCTGGCGCTGGAGCAGTTCAGCGGCGAACCGGCCGATGAAACGGTCCTGGCCGGTTTCGTCGACAACCTGCATCAGGTCCGCGGCTGCCTGGTGATGCTGGAGCTCAGTGGCGCGGCGTTGCTGGCCGAAGAGCTGGAGCTGCTGGGCCAGGCCCTGTGTGAACGGCGCGTCGGCCAGCGTGGCGAGGCCCTGGGGGCCTTGTTCCGTGGCCTCGAACAATTGCCCTTGTACCTGGAGCGGCTGCGCAGTGCGCGGCGCGACCTGCCGCTGGTGGTGCTGCCGGTGCTCAACCAGTTGCGTGCCGAGCGCGGTGCCGAGCCCTTAGGGCAAGGCAGCCTGCTGAGTACGACGCCGGCGGCGGCCGAAGAACTGGCCAATCTCGACCTCTCCCTGGGCTCGTTGCGTGAGCGCCTGCAGGCGGGTTCGGACCGGGACGCCCTGCGTTCGGTAGTGGCGGCGCTGTGCGAAGACCTGATGCGGGTCAAGGAGCGCCTGGACCTGTTCGTGCGCAGCGACCGCCAGCGCCTGGACGACCTGCAGCCCTTGCTGTCGCCGCTGCGCCAGATCGCCGATACCCTGGCGGTACTGGGCTTTGGCCAGCCACGGCGGGTGATCATCGACCAGGTACTGGTGTTGCAGAGCCTGGCCCAGGGCCAGCGGGCGCCGGATGATGCGGTGTTGATGGATATCGCCGGGGCGCTGTTGTATGTCGAGGCGACCCTGGCCGGCATGGTCGGTCCGCTGGAGCACCTGCCCAGCCAGAGTGCACTGCCGGGGACCGATCTGGCCGAGATTCGCCAGTTGGTCCTGGACGAGGCGCATTCGGTGTTGCAGCAGGTCAAGGACCTGATCGGCGACTGCCTCGATGCCGGCTGGCAACCCCAGCGCCTGCAACCGGTGCCCGGCTTGCTGCAACAGATTCGCGGGGCCCTGGCGATGCTCATGCTGCCGCGGGCATCGGCACTGGTCGGTCGCTGCGGTGACTATGCTCAGGCCCATTTGCTGGTCGATGCGCAACCGCAGGCGCAGCCCCTGGCAGACCTGGCGGATGCCCTGAGCGCGTGTGAATGTTACCTGCAGTGGCTGATCGCCGATCCCCAGGCCAGCCCTTGGCACTTTCTCGATGCCGCCCAGCGCAGCCTGGCCGCCTTGGGCTACGCGCCCGAGCCCGAGCCTGAGCCCGAGCCGGCAGTGGTCGAGGTGCCGGCAGCGGTGGAGGCGCCGGCAGCGATGGAAGAGGAGCCGCCAGTCGATGACGAACTGCGTGAGGTGTTTCTGGAAGAGGCCGATGAGCTGCTGCCCCAGTTGAACGAGCACTGGGCGCGCTGGCAGGCCGATGCGGACGACCGCGACGCGCTGGTGGAGCTGCGCCGCGGCCTGCACACCCTCAAGGGCAGCGGGCGGATGGTCCGCGCCCAGGGGCTGGCGGAGCTGGCCTGGGCGGTCGAGCACCTGCTCAACCGGATTCTTGAAGGCCGCGTGACGCTTGGCGCCGAGCCCCTGCACAGCCTGCAGCAGGCTCTGGGGCTGATCCCCGGGTTGCTGGTGTCCTTTGCCGACGGCCAGGCGCAGGGCGGCAAGGAGGTCGAGCAACTGGCGCTGCACCTGCATGCGCTGGCGATGAACGAACCCGGTTCCGCGGCGGCGGCCGGCGAGGCTATCGATCCACAGTTGCTGGAGATCTTCCGCAACGAGGCCGAGGGCCACCTGGCCAGCCTCGACAGCTTCCTGCAGGCCAGCGACCAGCAATTGCCGCTGCCGGTCAGCGACAGCCTGCAGCGCGCCCTGCATACCCTCAAGGGCAGTGCCGCCATGGCCGGAGTCGCCCCGATTGCCGAGCTGGCTGGCGCGCTCGACCTGCTGGCACGGGAATACAAGGCCCATCAGCTGACCTTCGACCTCGACGAAATCTACCTGCTGGAAAGTGCTGAACCGCTGCTGCGGCGCGGGCTTGATCAACTGAGCAGCACACCACTGGCTCCCATCGGCGGCGCCACGGTTTTGATCGAAGACATTCTCCAAGTGGTCGACGCGCGCTTGCAGGCCCTGTTGCAGGCGCCCAGCGAGGCCGGACGGATCAAGCGTGATCCGCAACTGATTGCCAGCTTCCTGGCCCAGGGCATGGACATCCTGCTCGATGCCGAGTCGTTGTTGCTGCGCTGGCAGGAGCATCCGGGCGCGCGCCAGGAGCTCACCGCGCTGCTCGACGAACTGACCACCCTGGGCCAGAGCGCTCACCTGGCCGACCTCTGGCAGGTGGACGAACTCTGCGAGGCGCTGCTGGACCTGTATGGCGCCGTGGAGGAGAGCAGCCTGGCGGTGAGTGCGCGTTTCTTCGAAGAGGCCCAACACGCCCATGAAGCCTTGATCGACATGCTCGACCAGATCGCCGCCGGGCAGGAAGTAGACCCGCGTCCCGAGCGCCTGGAGGCCTTGCGAGACCTGCTCGATCAGGCCCTGGCCCCGGAGGCCACGGGCCTTGTCAGTGTGCGTGATGGCCGCGCGCAGGTGGCCGAGCTGGGCGAGGCGACGGCAGCCCTGGCGGCTGAGCCGATGCTGGTCGAGCTGTTCCTGGAAGAAGCCAGCGATGTGCTGGAAAGCGCCGACCAGTCCCTGGCCCGCTGGCTGGCCGATGCGGACAACGCCTCGGCGCTGTCGTCGCTGCAAGGTGACCTGCAGACCCTCAAGGGCGGGGCGCAAATGGCAGCCATCGGTGCGGTCGAGGTGCTGTCCCGGGAACTGGAGCTGGTGTACGAGGGGCTGGTCGATCGCCGCTTCAGCCCAAGCGCCGAGCTGGCCACGTTGCTGAAACGCGGCCACGTCGGGCTGGCCCAGGCGTTCGACCAGCTTCGCCAGGGGCAGGCGCCCGCGTCCGCGGTCGACTTGCTGGCCGCGCTGCGCGAGTTCCGCCATGGCGCACCGCCGGCCGTGGCGACGGACAAGCCCGCCGACCCGGTGCAGGAGGCCGGCGACAAGGAGTTGCTGGAGATCTTCCTCGAAGAAAGCTCCGATATCGTCGAAAGCTCCGGCGCCGCCCTGTTGCGCTGGCAGGCCGAGCCGCGCAATAGCGTCGAGGTGGAGAACCTGCTGCGCGACCTGCACACCCTCAAGGGTGGCGCGCGCATGGTCGAGATCGCGCCGATCGGCGACCTGGCCCACGAACTGGAATTCCTTTACGAGCTGCTGGCCGCCGGGCAGTTGCAGCCCAGCACGGCGCTGTTCAGCCTGTTGCAGAACTGCCATGACCGCCTGGCCCACATGCTCGATGCCGTGCGCCTGCAGCAGCCGCTACACGCGGCCACGGCGCTGATCGACTACATCCGCAATTTCAGCAGTGCTGCCCTGGCCGATACCGCCGCCCACCAGTCCCACCCCGACACCGCGCCGCTGGAAGCCCCGGCGGCCACTCCCGAGCGCGGGCCGGCGGACATGGTCAAGGTGACCTCGGAGCTGCTCGACGACCTGGGCAACCTGGCGGGCGAGCATTCGATCATTCGCGGGCGAATCGAGCAGCAAGTCAACGATGCCCAGGTGGCCCTGAACGAGATGGAAACCACCCTGGAGCGCATGCGCGATCAATTGCGCCGCCTCGACACCGAGACCCAGGGGCGCATCCTCAGTCGCCAGCAGGCCGATGGCGACAACCACGCCTACGACGACTTCGACCCGCTGGAAATGGACCGCCATTCACAGTTGCAACAGCTGTCGCGGGCGCTGTTCGAGTCGGCCTCCGACCTGCTCGACCTCAAGGAAACCCTGGCCGTTCGCGCCCAGGATGCACAGAGCCTGTTGCAGCAGCAGGCACGGGTCAACAGCGAGCTGCAGGAAGGCCTGATGCGGACCCGCATGGTGCCGTTCGAGCGCCTGGTGCCGCGACTGCAACGGGTCGTCCGGCAAGTGGCCAGCGAGCTGGGCAAGCAGGTCGAACTGGTAGTCGGCAATGCCGAGGGCGAGATGGACCGCAGCGTGCTGGAGCGCATGGTGGCGCCGCTGGAGCACATGTTGCGCAACGCCGTCGACCATGGCCTGGAGCCCCGCGAGGTACGCCTGGCAGCGGGCAAACCGGAACAGGGGCTGATCTGCCTGAACCTGTTGCACGAAGGCGCCGATATCGTCATCGAAATGTCCGACGATGGTGCCGGCGTGCCTCTCGATGCCGTGCGCCGCAAGGCGATCAAGCGCGGCCTGCTCGATCCCGCCGCCGAGCTCAGCGATCACGAGATCATGCAGTTCATTCTCCAGCCGGGTTTCTCCACGGCCGAGAAGATCACCCAGATTTCCGGGCGCGGCCTGGGCATGGACGTGGTCCATGAAGAGGTCAAGCAGCTGGGCGGCTCGATGATCATCGAGTCCAATCCGGGCAAGGGCGCGCGCTTTCTGATTCGCCTGCCGTTCACCGTGTCGGTCAACCGGGCGCTGATGGTGCACTACGCTGAAGAACAATACGCCGTGCCGCTCAACACCATCGAAGGCATCGTCCGGGTGCCGCCGGCGGAACTTGAGGCCTGTTACCAGCTCGATCCGCCCCGCTACGAATACGCCGGGCATCGCTATGCGCTGCACTTTCTCGGCGAGTTGCTGCAGGGCGCCGTGCAGCCGCGCCTGCTAGGGCAGAGCTTGCCGCTGCCGGTGCTGCTGGTGCACTCCCACGAGCAACAGTTCGCGATCCAGGTCGACAGCCTGGCGGCCAGCCGCGAAATCGTGGTCAAAAGCCTCGGGCCGCAGTTCGCCGGGGTCCAGGGCCTGTCCGGGGCGACCTTGCTGGGCGATGGTCGGGTGGTGCTGATTCTGGATCTGCTGGGGCAATTGCGCGGCTTGCAGCAGCGCCATGCCCAGCAGGCCGGCAGCAATGCCCGCCTGCGTCGCCAGCAGGCCGAGCGGGCGCCGCAGCAGCCCTTGCTGGTGATGGTGGTCGATGACTCGGTGACCGTGCGCAAGGTCACCGGGCGGCTGCTGGAGCGCCATGGCATGAACGTGCTGACCGCCAAGGACGGTGTCGACGCCATGGCGCTGCTGCAGGAGCATCGGCCCGACATTCTCCTGCTCGATATCGAGATGCCGCGCATGGACGGCTTCGAGGTGGCCACCCAGGTCCGCCACGACCCGCAACTCAAGGATTTGCCGATCATCATGATCACCTCGCGAACCGGGCAGAAGCACCGCGACCGGGCCATGTCCATCGGCGTCAATGATTACCTGGGCAAGCCCTATCAGGAGTCGGTGCTGTTGCAGAGTATCGCCCGCTGGAGTGCTCGCGATGTTTGAACAATCCGTACGTAACGGCCGGCGCACCAGCCTGACCGGCCTGCTGCTGGCCCTGGGTGACCGCTGCCTGGTGTTGCCCAATGTCGCCGTGGCCGAGTTGATCGGTTATCAGGCGGGCACGCCGGCCGAGCAAGCGCCGCCGTGGCTGCTCGGCTGGATCGACTGGCGCAACCAGCGGGTGCCGCTGCTCAGTTTCGAAGCGGCGTGCGGCGCCCCGGTGAAGGTCGGTGAGCGGGCGCGGATCGTCGTGCTCAATGCCCTGGGCGGCAGCCGCCTGCGCTTTGTGGCCTTGCTGGTGCAGGGCATTCCACGCTCGTGCAAGCTCGACAGCCAGCTCAACTACGTGGATGTGCCCCTGGCGCCACTGGAGCTGGCGGCGGTGCAGGTCGGCGAGCAGGTGGCCCGGGTGCCGGACCTGCCGGCGCTGGAGCGTTTGCTGGAGGAAGCAGGGCTGGTTTGAAACATTTGCCTGTGTAGGATGGGAAGCCAGTCCGTTTTCAGGAGGACCCTGCTGCATGTACCACGGTGAACGTTTCAACGCCTGGACGCATCTGGTCGGCGCGGTGCTGGCCTGTGTCGGCGCCATCTGGATGCTGGTGGTGGCCAGCCTGCAGGGCGATCCCTGGAAGATCGTCAGCCTGGCCATCTACGGCTTCACCCTGCTGTTGCTCTACAGCATCTCCACCATCTATCACAGCGTGCGCGGCAAGGCCAAGGTGGTGATGCGCAAGCTCGACCACCTGTCGATCTACCTGCTGATCGCCGGCAGCTACACGCCGTTTTGCCTGGTCAGCCTGCGCGGCCCCTGGGGCTGGAGCCTGTTCGGGGTGGTCTGGGGGCTGGCGCTGGTCGGCATGCTCCAGGAGATCAAGCCACGCTCCGAAGCCCGGGTGCTGTCGATCATCATCTATGCCGTAATGGGCTGGATCGTGCTGGTGGCGGTCAAGCCGCTGCTGGCCAGCCTGGGCGCGGCGGGTTTTGCCTGGCTGGCGGCCGGTGGTGCGTTCTACACCATCGGCATCATTTTCTTCGCCTTCGACAGCCGCTTTCGCCACTGGCATGGCATCTGGCATCTGTTCGTCATCGCCGGCAGCCTGCTGCACTTCATCGCCGTGTTCTTCTACGTGCTCTAGAAGTCGCCCCACAGCTGCTGGGCAACGGCCAGGGCCACCACGGGGGCGGTTTCGGTGCGCAATACCCGTGGACCGAGACGGGCGGCATGGAAACCGGCAGCCATGGCCTGCTCGACCTCAGCAAAGCTCAAGCCGCCTTCCGGGCCGATCAGAAAGGCCAGGCTGTCGGGCTTCTGGTGGCTGACCAGGGGTTCGGCCACCGGGTGCAGCACCAGCTTGAGCGCCTCGTCACAGGCTTTGAGCCAGTCGGCCAGGAGCATCGGCGGGTTGATCTGCGGTACGCTGGAGCGGCCGCATTGCTCGCAGGCGCTGATCGCCACCTGGCGCCAGTGGGCCAGGCGCTTGTCGGCGCGCTCGTCCTTGAGGCGTACTTCGCAGCGCTCGCTGACGATCGGGGTGATGACATTGGCACCCAGCTCTGTGGCCTTCTGGATCGCCCAGTCCATCCGCTCGCCGCGTGACAGGCCCTGGCCCAGGTGAACCTTGAGGCTGGAGTCGGGCTGGCCGGCGAAGGCCTCGTGCAGGCTGACGCGCACGGTTTTCTTGCCGACTTCGAGCAACTGGCCGAGGTATTCCTGGCCGCTGCCGTCGAACAACTGCACGGCGTCGCCGACGGCCATGCGCAGCACCCGGCCGATGTAGTGGGCCTGGGCTTCGGGCAGGTCGTGCTCGCCGAGGCTCAGGGGGGCGTCAATGAAGAAGCGGGACAGTCTCATTTTCAAACTCTGAACAGGTGTTGGCTGTGCGGGTGCTATCGCGGGGCAAGCCCGCTCCCACAGAAATCCCTGTAGGAGCGGGCTTGTCCCGCGATGCTGTTAGCCCGGATCGCGGAAGTCGGGGTGGAAGTCAGCCGGTACCGCCACGCTGACGCTGCTGCGGGTGGCGATGTCGATGCCTTCGCTGGCCACCTCGGCGAGGAAGTCGATCTGCTCCGGGGTAATCACATACGGCGGCAGGAAGTACACCACACTGCCCAGCGGTCGCAGCAGGGCACCACGGGTCAGGGCGTGCTCGAACACCTTCAGGCCGCGACGTTCCTGCCAGGGGTAGGCGGTCTTGCTGGCCTTGTCCTGGACCATCTCGATGGCCAGGGCCATGCCGGTCTGGCGGACCTCGGCGACATGAGGGTGATCGACCAGGTGCGCCGTGGCACTGGCCATGCGTGCCGACAAGGCTTTGTTCTGCTCGATGACGTTGTCCTGCGCGAAGATGTCCAGGGTCGCCAGGGCGGCGGCACAGGCCAGCGGGTTGCCGGTATAGCTGTGCGAGTGGAGGAAGGCGCGCAGGGTCGGGTAGTCGTCGTAGAAGGCGCTGTACACCTCGTTGGTGGTCAGGCAGGCGGCCAGGGGCAGGTAGCCGCCGGTCAGAGCCTTGGACAGGCAGAGGAAGTCCGGGCGGATGCCGGCCTGTTCGCAGGCGAACATCGTCCCGGTACGGCCGAAGCCCACGGCGATCTCATCATGGATCAGGTGCACGCCGTAGCGGTCGCAGGCCTCGCGCAGCAGCTTGAGGTACACCGGGTGGTACATGCGCATGCCGCCGGCGCCCTGGATCAGCGGCTCGACGATCACCGCGGCGACGCTGGCATGGTGTTCGGCCAGGGTCTGCTCCATGGCGGCGAACATCGTGCGCGAGTGTTCTTCCCAGCTCACGCCCTCGGGCCGCAGGTAGCAGTCCGGGCTCGGCACCTTGAGGGTATCGAGCAACAGCGCCTTGTAGGTTTCGGTGAACAGCGGCACGTCGCCCACCGACATCGCGGCGATGGTTTCGCCGTGGTAGCTGTTGCTCAGGGTGATGAAGCGCTTCTTCTCCGGCTGGCCTTTGTTGAGCCAGTAGTGAAAGCTCATTTTCAGCGCCACTTCAATGCAGGACGAACCGTTATCGGCGTAGAAGACCCGGTCCAGGCCCTCCGGGGTCAGCTGCACCAGGCGCTCGGACAGCTCGATCACCGGCTGGTGGCTGAAACCGGCGAGGATCACATGTTCGAGTTGATCGACCTGGTCCTTGATGCGCTGGTTGATACGCGGGTTGGCGTGACCGAAGACATTCACCCACCAGGAGCTGACGGCATCGAGGTAGCGCTTGCCTTCGAAGTCTTCCAGCCATACACCCTCGCCGCGCTTGATCGGGATCAGGGGCAGGTGTTCGTGGTCTTTCATCTGGGTGCAGGGGTGCCACAGGACCTTCAGGTCACGTTGCATCCACTGTTGGTTGAGGCCCATTTCGATTCTCCTGGCGACGACAGCGCGGACATGCGGCGCAAGCCTATGCAATGCGCGGGACAAGGACAACCCGTGACTTGCATTCAGACCGCTGGCGTCGCTGGCGGGGGCGCTTGGCGTGGCGTATCCTTCGGCTACTCTTTCCGGGGGATCCCCCCAAAAATCTGCTTTGATCCGGAGTTCGCCAAAATGTCTGCTGGGTGGCTACGCGCGTGTGCGCTGGTAATGATAGGACTGTTCAGCGCTACTGCGCTGGCCAAGGACAAGACGGCAATCGTCGTCGGTGGCGGTCTGGCCGGCCTGACAGCCGCTTATGAATTGCAGGGCAAAGGCTGGCAGGTCACCCTGCTCGAGGCCAAGTCGGGCATGGGCGGGCGCTCGGGCCTGGCCACCAGCGAGTGGATCGGCAACAGCAAGGCCCAGCCGGTGCTCAACCAGTACCTGGATACCTTCAAGATCAGCACCCAGCCGGCGCCGGAATACGTCCGCATCCCGGGCTACCTGATCGATGGCGAGTATTACAGCGCCGCCGACCTGGCCACCAAGCAGCCGACCACCGCCGAGGCGCTCAAGCGCTACGAGAAGACCCTCGACGACCTGGCGCGTTCGATCGAAGATCCGCTGAACCCGCACGCCAACAGCACCCTGTTTGCCCTCGACCAGATGAACGTGTCCACCTGGCTGGACAAGCTGCAGTTGCCGACCACCGCGCGCCAGCTGATCAATCAGCAGATCCGTACCCGCTACGACGAGCCTTCGCGCCTGTCGCTGCTCTATTTCGCCCAGCAGACCCGCGTCTACCGGGGCGTCAGCGACCGTGACCTGCGTGCCGCGCGCTTGCCAGGCGGCAGCCCGGTGCTGGCCCAGGCCTTCGTCAAGCAACTGAAAACCATCAAGACCAGCTCGCCGGTCAGCGCCATCACCCAGGACAAGGACGGCGTCACCGTCAAGGTCGGCAGCGTCGGCTACCAGGCCGACTACGTGGTCCTGGCCGTACCGCTGCGCGCCCTGGCGAAGATCCAGATGACCCCGGGCCTGGACAACCAGCACCTGGCGGCGCTCAAGGGCACCAACTACGGCTGGCGCGACCAGCTGATGCTGAAGTTCAAGAACCCGGTCTGGGAGCCGCGTGCGCGCATGTCCGGCGAAATCTTCAGCAACACTGGCTTGGGCATGCTGTGGATCGAGCCTGCACTCAAGGGCGGGGCCAACGTGGTAATCAACCTGTCGGGTGACAACGCTCGCCTGCTGCAGGCCTTCGGCGACAAGCAGATGGTCGATCAGGTGCTGATCCGCCTGCATGCGTTCTATCCACAGGCCCGTGGCGCATTCACCGGTTATGAAGTACGTCGCTACAGCACCGACGCCGGTACCGGCGGTGCCTACCTGGCCTATGGCCCGGGGCAGATCAGCAAGTACTGGCGCCTGTGGGAGCGTCCGGTGCAGCGTATCGCCTTTGCCGGCGAGCACACCGACGCCCTCTACCCAGGTACCCTGGAAGGTGCCCTGCGCAGCGGTCAGCGCGCGGCCAGCCAGGTCCAGGACCTGGCGGCGGGCAAGTCGTTCGATGTGGTCAAGGCGGCGCCGGTTGCCGCAGCGGCCGCAACTGCGGCGGTGGCGAGCAAGGGCAACTTCTTCAGCAACCTGTTCGGCGGCTCGTCCGACAAGCCTGCCAAGGCGGCGGAGCCGCTGAAGCAGGAAGAAAACAAGCCGGGCTTCTTCAAGCGCCTGTTCGGCAGTGACGATAAGCCGGCTGCACCTGCGACCAAGCCGGTCGAGTCCGCTGCTGCGCCAGCGCCCGTAGCTGCGCCAGCCCCAGCGCCCGCCGCGCCTGTAGCACCGGTGGCCAAGCAGGAGCCGGTCAAGGCCGCTCCGGTCAAGACGGCGCCTGCCAAGGCCGCCGCCAAGCCAGCACCGGCGAAAAAGCCGGTCGCCAAGGCTGAACAGGCCAAGAAAACGGCTGCCAAGTCTGCACCGGTCAAGAAGCCGGTCGCCAACGTACAAGCCAAGGCGCAGTGATGCGTTGACCCCATCGCGGGGCAAGCCCGCTCCCACGGGAGCGGGCTTGCCCCGCGATTGCTCTATACCTTCCCCCGCAGTTAATGTTTCCTTAATAACGCCGTTTCACACTAACAATCGTTTTTCTCGATATTTCAAAGCAAAATTTTCCGCTTTAATTCGATAGTTAAGTCGTTAGTCTTGAGCACAGTTCTTACAGGGAAACACGGCAATGCAACTGCGCAATTCAACTTCTCGCTATGGCCTGGTCAGTATCGTCATGCACTGGGGCGTGGCCCTGGCCGTCTTCGGACTGTTCGGGCTGGGCCTGTGGATGATGGGACTGGACTACTACAGCCCGTGGCGCAAGGAAGCACCTGAACTGCACAAGAGCATTGGCCTGGTGTTGCTGGCCGTGATGCTGGTGCGGGTGCTCTGGCGGTTCATCAGTCCGCCACCGCCAGCGTTGCCCAACCACGGCAAGCTGACCCGCATGGCCTCCAAGGCCGGCCATGGTGCCCTGTACCTCGGTCTGTTCGCGGTGATGATCGCCGGTTATCTGATCTCCACGGCAGATGGCGTGGGCATCCCGGTGTTCGGTCTTTTCGAAGTGCCGGCGCTGGTGAGCAACCTGCCCGATCAGGCGGATGTTGCCGGTGAAATCCATTTCTACCTGGCCTGGGGCCTGGTGATCTTTGCCGGTCTTCACGCCCTGGCAGCCCTGAAGCACCACTTTATCGACCGTGACGCGACCCTCAAGCGCATGCTGGGCCGCAATGCTTGATGTTCAACCTCAAACCCGAAGGGATATAGACGCATGTTGAAAAAGACTATTGCCGCTCTGGCGCTCGGTACTGCAATGCTCTCGGCTGGCCAGGCCATGGCGGCAGACTACAAGATCGACAAGGAAGGCCAGCATGCCTTCGTTGACTGGAAAATCAGCCACCTGGGCTACAGCTTCATCCACGGTACCTTCAAGGATTTCGATGGTTCCTTCAGCTGGGATGCGGCCAAGCCTGAAGCCAGCAAGATCGCTGTCGACCTGAAGACCGCCAGCCTGTGGTCCAACCACGCCGAGCGCGACAAGCACATCGCCAGCAAAGACTTCCTCGACGTGAAGAAGTACCCAATGGCCAAGTTCGTCTCCACCAGCGTCAAGTCGACCGGCGAGAAAACCGCAGACGTGACCGGCGACCTGACCATGCACGGCGTGACCAAGCCGGTCACCTTCAAGGCCGTCTTCAACGGTGAAGGCAAGGACCCGTGGGGCGGCGAGCGCGCTGGTTTCAACGCGACCACCACCCTGAACCTGAACGATTTCGGCATCAAGGGCCCGGGCGCTTCTTCGCAGACCCTGGACCTGGATATTTCGGTCGAAGGTATCAAGCAGAAGTAATCGCTGCTGCACCAACAAAAACGCCGCCCCTTGGGGCGGCGTTTTTGTTGGTGCATTGCGGATCAGCGATTGCGGGTCAGCAGTGCAGGTTTTTCGCCACGTGGGCGGCTTGGCAGTTGCTCAAGCTGTTCTGCAGTCGGGAAACGATCGATCTTCGATTCCTTGTGCATGATTCGCGGTTGTGGCTGACCTTCACGCGGGTTGCGTACGGCCGGCTCGCTGGAGCGCTCATCGCGGGACGAACGGCCGTTGCGGGCGCCGCCATCACGACGCTGCTGGCCACCACCACCGCTGCGCGAACCGCCACGTTTTTCGCCATTGGCCGAACCGCCGGCGTTGCTGCGCTGACCGTTGTTGCGGCCCTGGCCACCGCCACTGCGCTGGCCACCGGTACCGGAACCTGCTTGCGCAGGGGCACCTGGACGGCGATTGCGGCCCTGGTTGCCTTTGTTCTGGTACGGGCTGACGTAGTCGGCACGGTTGCCGAAGTTATCCACGTCGTCATCCAGGAACTCTTCCGGGTCACGATCTGCTGGAGCCTGCGGGATGCCGGACTGGGCCGACTGGGGCTGGCGTGGCTTCTTGTCGCGGGGCTTGCGCTCCTGGCGGCCACCGGCGGATTTCTCCGCGGTTTTTTCCTTGTCCTTGTCGCGACCTTTTTCCTTGCCCTGGTCCTTGCCCTTGTCCTTGCGCCCGCCGTTGTTGGCATTGCTGCCATCGGCACGCTGGCCACGGCCACCGCGCGGATTGTTCTGCGGACGTTCGCGGGTTTCAGGCTTCTCGGCTTCCACCTTGGAGGCATCGAAGCCCATCAGGTCGCCGTCCGGGATCTTCTGGCGGGTGACGCGCTCGATACTCTTGAGCAGCTTCTCTTCGTCCGGGGCAACCAGGGAGATGGCCTCGCCCGAGCGACCGGCGCGGCCGGTACGGCCGATACGGTGAACGTAGTCTTCTTCGACGTTGGGCAGTTCGAAGTTGACCACGTGCGGCAGCTGGTCGATGTCCAGGCCACGGGCGGCGATGTCGGTGGCGACGAGGATGCGCACGGAGCCGGACTTGAAGTCGGCCAGGGCCTTGGTGCGGGCATTCTGGCTCTTGTTGCCGTGGATCGCGGCAGCGGTCAGGCCGTGCTTTTCCAGGTACTCGGCCAGGCGGTTGGCACCGTGCTTGGTACGGGTGAACACCAGTACCTGTTCCCAGGCACCCATGGTGATCAGGTGGGCCAGCAGGGCGCGCTTGTGGCTGGCAGGCAGGCGATAGACGCGCTGCTCGATGCGTTCGACCGTGGTGTTGGGCGGCGTGACCTCGATGCGCTCGGGGTTGTGCAGCAACTTGTCGGCAAGGTCGGTGATGTCCTTGGAGAAGGTCGCCGAGAACAGCAGGTTCTGGCGCTTGGCCGGCAGGCGGGCGAGGACCTTCTTCACATCGTGGATGAAGCCCATGTCGAGCATGCGGTCGGCTTCGTCCAGTACCAGGGTCTCGACGTGGGACAGATCGACGCTGCCCTGGCCGGCCAGGTCGAGCAGGCGGCCAGGGCAGGCCACCAGTACATCGACGCCACGGGCCATGGCCTGGACCTGCGGGTTCATGCCGACACCGCCGAAGATGCAGGCGCTGACGAATTTCAGGTCGCGGGCATAGACCTTGAAGCTGTCATGCACCTGGGCAGCCAGTTCGCGCGTCGGGGTCAGCACCAGCACCCGCGGCTGGCGAGGGCCATGACGCTGGGATTTGTCCGGGTGACCACCGGGGAACAGGCGTTCGAGGATCGGCAAGGCGAAACCGCCGGTTTTACCAGTACCTGTCTGGGCGGCGACCATCAGGTCGCGACCTTGCAACACGGCGGGAATGGCCCGCTGTTGCACCGGAGTGGGCTGGGTATAGCCGGCTGCCTCGATGGCGCCGACTAGAGCCTCGGAGAGACCGAGGGAAGCAAAGGACATGAGCAATCCTGTTCTTAGTGGGGGCTAAGCCCGATGGGATGATCTTGCCTGGCGCGACGGGCATCGAGTGATGCTATCGCGTCCGGTCCAGCAGGGTCTTCAATGCACATCCGAGTGTGGCGGGCGGGCGCTTGGCCGCGCTGTCCTGCCGGTCGGGATGCCTTTTGCAAGGCCGAGCGTCCGGGCGTAAGCCTGGCGGGAAGGCCCGAGTATAACAGAGCAATCAGGGCGTGCTGTGTTCCTGCTGCTCAACGGCGGTCCGAAAGTGCTCGCCGCTGCCCATATAGCGGGCATTGAGGGCGGCATAGGCGGGTTCACGCTTGAAACGGCGCAGCTCCGCGGCAAAGCGTTGCGACAGCAGGTCCATGCCGACATTGCGGCGAACCGCCAGGTACTGGCTCTGGCGGCTGACCACCAACGGCAACTCGCTGATCTGCTGCTCCAGGCCCAGGCTCTTGATCATGTAGCGGCCGACGCGGCGATCGGTGATCAGCAGGTCGATGCGCCCGCGCTGCAGCTTGCCGAAGTTGGCTTCGTGCGTAGGGGCGGGCTCGCGGGTGAACAGTGGCGACTCGCTGAAGGCCGCGCCATAGGTGTAGCCGGGGGAGGTGCCGACCGTCAGGCCGCGCAGGTCTTCCAGGTTGTTTGCCGCATGGGGCCTGGCATTTGCGTAGAACAGCACGAACTCGACGACCGACAGCGGTTCGCTGGGATAGTAGAGCTGGCTGTCGCGCTGTTCGGTCTGGAAGATATCCAGGACACCATCTGCCAGGCCCTGTTCGACCATGGCCAGGCAACGCTTCCAGGGCAGGAACTGCCATTCGACCTCGACACCCAGGCGTTTGAAGACTTCGGCGGTGACCTCGTAGTCGATGCCCTTGGCCTGACCGTCTTCCAGGTACACGTAGGGGGCCCAGGGTTCGGTGACGATACGCAGCTTCTCGCCATGGGCCAGGGCGCTCAGGCAAGTGAGGAACAGCGCGGTGATCAGGCGGGTGAAGTCGGGCATGGCTGGAGATTACGTCGTGCGCACGGCTATGGCTAGTAGACGTGCGCATTGCTCTGGCCAGGTATTCAGCGTTGTGATCGCTTTAACAGCGAATCGCGTACCAGGCGGTGCTTGCGGCCCAGGCTCAGGCGCATGCCGGGTCGCTCGAACCATTGCTTGAGCTTGTCGTTGCACAACGGGCGCGAATGCCGGGCGTTGGCGTTGTCCAGTGCCTTGTCCCACCAGGCCGAGGCGCAGGCGCGGTCGAACTCGTTGGGGTAGTTGTAGCAGCCGTACATCAGCTCGCGCAGGAATTGGCGCTGCTCGGCAGGCAGGGTCAGGCTCAGTGCCTTGTAGCCCAGGCGCTGCAGGGCGGGTGGCTTGGGCAACTGGGCGTTGACCCGGACCACGTCTTCCAGTGCCTGGCCGCTCAACGGTGCGTGCTGGTGCTTGGCCAGCCAGGCCTGGACCTTGGCCCGGAACAGCTGCTTGCGGCTCCAGTAGTGGTGGATCAGGTCGGTGCACTGGTTGACGTGCATGCGCCGGTAGGCGGCCACGCCCAGGCAGAACTCCTCCAGGGTGTAGGCGCCCCTGGCATGAGGGTAGTACTCGTCCATCAGGGCAATGGACTGATCGAGCAGCGCCGCATCTTCCTGCATCAGGCCGATCACCCCGGAATTGAGCAGGGGCATCTGCCGGTCGGCCAGGCCGCGGGCTTCAAGCAGGGGGGCGAGGGACTGGAACAGCGGGCACTGCTTGTCGGCGCCAAATGTGGCGCCGATGGCATTGCATAGCAGCGTGCCCGGCGCGACCCGGCGGAACAGTTCCAGGGGGGACTGGTGGAAGAAGGTGTCGGTGTCGATGAGTACCGCCATCGGTGCCTTGGCCAGTACCTGGCGCAGGACCACATGCTTGCTGCGGAAATGGTAGCCGTGGGGCTGGTTCCAGGCTTCGCGGGTGGCGGCATCGAGCGGGTGGACGGTGACCGGAAGGTGCCGGTAGGGCTCGGGGTTATCGCTGTAGACCTGGATGTCCAGGGATTCGCCTGGCGTCTTGCGCAGCTGGGCAAGGGCGCTGACGATGCTGAACTGTGCTTCCTGGTGATAGGTGTCGGGCCCGAAGACCAGGTAAACGAGTTGCGGGCGGGCGGAGCTATGGCCTTGAGGCATGGAAGCAGGAAAATCCGTCAGTTCAAGAGTGCAGAAAGGCCTTAGCCTAAGCCAAGACCTTTACAACATTCTGCAGCAATTGTTACTAGCGGTGTAATAAAACGATCAGCGGGGCAACTTGAGGTTGTTCCAGATCGCCAGGCTCGGGTCAGCCTGGTTCAGGGTGTAGAAGTGCAACCCTGGCGCGCCGCCTTGCAGCAGCTGTTCGCACATGCGGGTGATGACCTCTTCGCCGAAGGCCTGGATGCTCTGGGTATCGTCGCCGTAGGCTTCCAACTGCTTGCGGATCCAGCGAGGGATCTCGGCGCCGCAGGCGTCGGAGAAGCGCGCCAGCTTGCTGTAGTTGGTGATCGGCATGATCCCCGGCACCACCGGCATGTCCACGCCCAGCTGCTGCACGCGCTCGACGAAGTAGAAGTAGCTGTCGGCGTTGAAGAAGTACTGGGTGATGGCGCTGTTGGCACCGGCATTGGCCTTGCGCACGAAGTTCTTCAGGTCATCTTCGAAATTGCGCGCCTGGGGGTGCATCTCCGGGTAGGCAGCGATTTCGATGTGGAAGTGATCACCGCTTTCCTGGCGGATGAACTCGACCAGTTCGTTGGCGTAGCGCAGCTCGCCGCTGGCCATGCCCATGCCCGACGGCAGGTCGCCGCGCAGGGCGACGATGCGCTGGATGCCGGCTGCCTTGTACTGGGTCAGCAGGGTGCGCAGGTCGTCCTTGCTGTCACCGACACACGACAGGTGCGGAGCGGCAGGGATCTTCACTTCACTCTCCAGCTGCAGCACGGTGTTCAGCGTGCGGTCGCGGGTCGAGCCACCGGCACCGTAGGTGCAGGAGAAGAAATCCGGGTTGTAGGTAGCCAGCTGGCGGGCAGTGGCAATCAGTTTTTCATGTCCAGCATCGGTCTTGGTCGGGAAGAACTCGAAGCTGTAACGGCGTTCCTGAGACATGGCGAAATCCTGGTAAACCGATCGAGCAGGCCAGCGGCAAGGCTGGCTTACAGAAAAAAGCCGGTGACGCTTTGCAGCGACACCGGCTTTGGCCCATCAGTAGCGGTAGGCGTGTGGCTTGAATGGCCCTTCGACGGTCACGCCGATGTACTCGGCCTGTTGAGGCGTCAGTTGGGTCACCACGCCGCCGAAGCCGCGGACCATTTCCAGGGCCACTTCTTCGTCGAGTTTCTTCGGCAGTACTTCAACGGTCAGGCGCTCGGCTTTCTGAGCGGCTGGCAGGTCGGCGTACTTCTGGCCGAACAGGAAGATCTGCGCCAGCACCTGGTTGGCGAACGAACCGTCCATGATGCGGCTTGGGTGGCCGGTGGCGTTGCCCAGGTTCACCAGGCGGCCTTCGGCCAGCAGGATCAGGTAGTCGTCGTTCTGTGGGTCGAACGCGCCGGCACCGGTACGGTGGATCTTGTGTACCTGTGGCTTCACTTCTTCCCATGCCCAGTTCTTGCGCATGAAAGCAGTGTCGATTTCGTTGTCGAAGTGGCCGATGTTGCAGACCACGGCGCGCTTCTTCAGGGCCTTGAGCATGTTGGCATCGCAGACGTTGACGTTACCGGTGGTGGTCACGATCAGGTCGATCTTGCCCAGCAGGGCCTTGTCGATGCTCGCTTCGGTACCGTTGTTGATACCGTCGATGAACGGCGAAACCAGCTCGAAGCCGTCCATGCAGGCCTGCATGGCGCAGATCGGGTCGACTTCGGAAACCTTGACGATCATGCCTTCCTGACGCAGCGACTGGGCCGAACCCTTGCCCACGTCACCGTAGCCGATTACCAGCGCCTGCTTGCCGGACAGCAGGTGGTCGGTACCGCGCTTGATGGCATCGTTCAGGCTGTGACGGCAGCCGTACTTGTTGTCGTTCTTGCTCTTGGTGACCGAGTCGTTGACGTTGATCGCCGGGATCTTCAGCTCGCCCTTGGCCAGCATGTCCAACAGGCGGTGAACGCCGGTGGTGGTTTCTTCGGTAACGCCGTGGACGCGGTCGAGGACGGCCGGGTACTTCTTGTGCAGCAGCTCGGTCAGGTCGCCGCCGTCGTCGAGGATCATGTTGGCGTCCCATGGCTGGCCATCCTTGAGGATGGTCTGCTCCAGGCACCACTCGTACTCTTCTTCAGTCTCGCCTTTCCAGGCGAAGACCGGGATGCCGGCAGCGGCGATGGAGGCGGCGGCCTGGTCCTGGGTCGAGAAAATGTTGCAGGACGACCAGCGTACTTCGGCACCCAGGGCAACCAGGGTTTCGATCAGCACGGCAGTCTGAATGGTCATGTGGATGCAGCCGAGGATCTTGGCACCCTTGAGCGGTTGCTCTTGCAGGTACTTGCGGCGCAGGCCCATCAGTGCAGGCATTTCCGATTCGGCGATGATGGTTTCGCGACGGCCCCAGGCGGCCAGGGAAATGTCGGCGACTTTGTAATCGGTAAAACCAGCAGGCGTGTTTGCAGCGCTCATGAAGAGCCTCCATTCGTAGTGTGCGAATGGGCGCCGTTGTGCGTTTAGTGTCGGCAGGCAGGCCTGGCCAGACAACGCCCCATCCGAGCCTGACAGGTTGAACCTGCTGCAGCGCCCCTCGGACAGGTGGCGGGAACGGTATCAAGTGCAGATGACCGTTTTTGAAGCGAGGGCGATTATAGCCGCGTGCGCGCCACTGCCCAAGGTTTTCTGTCGATTAATCGAGACCATAGTCGATGTTCAATGGAGGGGCGGGGCGGGCTCTGCCATCATTACTGGCATCGATTGGCAAGATGGTCAGGAGTAGACATGAATTTCCACACCCGCAAATGGGTCAAGCCCGAAGACCTCAACCCCAACGGCACCCTGTTCGGCGGCAGCCTGCTGCGCTGGATCGACGAGGAGGCGGCGATCTACGCGATCGTCCAGCTGGGCAACCAGCGTGTGGTCACCAAGTACATCTCGGAGATCAACTTCGTCAGCGCCTCGCGCCAGGGCGACATCATCGAGCTGGGCATCACCGCCACCGAGTTCGGCCGCACCTCCATCACCCTCAAGTGCGAAGTGCGCAACAAGATCACCCGCAAGAGCATCCTGACCGTCGACCGCATGGTCTTCGTCAACCTGGGTGAGGATGGCTTGCCGGCAGCGCACGGGCGCACCGAGATCAAGTACATCAAGGATCAGTTCGATACGCCGGTGGAGTAACAGCATCGCGGGGCAAGCCCGCTCCCACCGTGTTGTGGGAGCGGGCTTGCCCCGCGACAGGGCCCTCAAGGTTGTTCGGTTACTCCGCGAACCACCCGCCCGATCGTCAACCCCTGCAACAGGATCGACGACAGCACCACGATGTAGGTGATGCTCAGCAGCAGGTCGCGTTCGGTGCCGGTCGGCAGCGACAGCGCCAGTGCCACCGACACCCCGCCACGCAAGCCACCCCAGGTCAGGACCCGCACGGTCCCGCGCGGCACCGTGCGCCAGCGGCGCAGCAGGACGATGGCCGGGGCCACGGTCAGCAGCCGCGACAGCAGGATCGCCACGGCCAGCAGGCCGGCCGCCGCCAGGTGCATCCAGGAGAATGGCAGCAGCAACAGCTCAAGACCGATCAGGGCGAACAGCAGGGCGTTGAGCATGTCGTCGATCAGTTCCCAGAAGCCGTCCAGGTAGCGCCGGGTCATTTCGTTCATCGCCAGGTTACGGCCCATATTGCCGATGATCAGGCCCGCCACCACCATGGCGATCGGTGCCGACACATGCAGCTCGTAGGCCATGGCCGAACCGCCGATGACCAGGGCCAGGGTCAGCATGACCTCGACCTGGTACTGCTCGATGCTTTTGATCATGCGGTAGGTGATGTAGCCGATCAGGCCACCGAACAGCGCGCCGCCAATGGCTTCGCGGGCGAACAGGATCGCGGTTTCGCCCAGGCTCGGCGTCTCGCCCAGCTGGGCGATGCCCAGCAGCACGGTGAACACCACTACCGCCGTGCCGTCATTGAACAGCGACTCGCCGACGATGGTGGTTTTCAGTGGCTTGGAGGCATTGGCGGTGCGCAGGGCGCCGAGAACTGCAATCGGGTCGGTCGGCGAGATCAGGGCGCCGAACAGCAGGCAGTAGAGCAGGCTGACGTGCCAGCCGAACAGGGCGAAGATCCAGTGCGCGAGAAAACCGATCACCACGGTGGCGATCAGTACGCCGACGGTAGCCAGCAGGCCGATCGGCCAGCGGTAGCTGCGCAGGTCGGCGAGGTTGACGTGCAGGGCGCCGGCGAACAGCAGGAACGACAGCATCCAGTGCATCAGCAGGTCATTGAAGTCGATCTGGCCCATCAGGCCTTGCACGCGCTCTTCCAGTCCCGGATAGCCGATGACGCTCAGGCCTTGCAGCAACAGGGAGAACAGCAGTGCGGTGACCATGACGCCGATGGTGGGCGGCAGGCCGATGAAGCGGTAGTTCAGGTAAGTAAGGAGTGTCGTCAGACAGATAAACGCAGCAACAAGCTCAAGCATTCCAGGTCCTGTAGGGGGGGGGGGGCGATTGGGCGCCCGATTCCATCGGGCAGGGCTTTGATGACCTGCCGATGGCCTGGGGGCACAGTTTTTGGCTGCATGCGTTGACCACGTTGTGTGGATTTCGTTTCCAGGGCACTCGAATGTGCTTAGATAGCGGCCAGTCACAGATGACTTGAACTGCACTGCCAAGGACCTTCGCGTGTTAGCCACTTCTCTCGTTCTGGTTGCCGCCCTGCTGCACGCGACCTGGAATACCATGATCAAATTCAGCGGCGAGCGCCTGCTGGTGATTGCCAGCATGGACCTGGTGGCGCTGGTGTTCGCGGTGGCGATGGTCGGTTTCGTGCAGTTCCCGCCTGCGCAGGTGTGGCCCTGGCTGCTGGCCTCGGCGCTGTTCGAGCAGTTGTACCGGTTCTTGTTGATCCAGGCCTATCGGGTGGGTGACCTGGGTCTGGTCTACCCCTTGATGCGCGGCCTTTCACCGCTGGTGGTGCTGGCCTTGACCCTGACCTTCGCCGGCGAAACGTTGAGCAGCCAGCAGATCATCGGCATTCTGCTGATTCCCTGTGGCATGGCCTGTCTGCTCTGGCAGGGCGGAGGTGGCGACCGGCTGCCCTGGTCGATGCTGCCGGTGGTGGCCCTGATCGGCCTGTGCATCGGCTGTTACACCTGGTTCGACGGCCAGGCCATTCGGCTCTGGTCGCAACCCCTGGACTATCTTGTCTGGTTGACGCTGCTCAGCGCCTGGCCCTTTCCGCTGCTGGCCGGCGTCGCCCGGCGTGCGCCCTTCGTGTTGTTCTGGCGCTTGCAGTGGCGCCTGGGGCTGGCGGTAGGTTTCTGCGTGCTGTTCAGTTATGCACTGGTGCTCTGGGCCATGCAGCTGGGCTCGGTGGCCGAGGCGGCGGCGCTGCGGGAAGTCAGCGTGATACTGGTGGTGCTGTTCGGCATGCGCTACCTCAAAGAACCTTTTGGCGGGCCCAGGCTCTTAGCTTGTGCCCTGGTGCTGATCGGCATGCTGATCATGAAACTCTGAGCTTCCAAACGACAAGGACCTAGCCATGACCGTCGCCTTCTGGTGTGTATTGATCGCGTTGCTTCTGCCATTCCTGTGTACCCTGACCGCCAAGCTGGGCAGCGGGCGCTTCAGGCTGCGCGACAATCACGACCCACGAGCCTTCCTCGACACCCTCGAAGGCTTCCCGCGTCGTGCCCATGCGGCCCAGTTGAACAGCTTCGAAGCGTTCCCGGCGTTCGCCGCAGCGGTAATCATCGCCGACATCGTCGGCAATGCCGAGCAGGTGACCCAGGACGTACTGGCGGTGCTTTTCATCACCAGCCGCCTGCTCTACATCATCTGCTACCTGGCCGACTGGGCAGCCCTGCGTTCGCTGGTCTGGTTCGTCGGCCTGGGCCTGATCGCCTCGTTCTTCTTCGTTTCGCTCTGAGCGATGCTCAAGGCACCTGGGGCACGGCCGGCAAGGCTGCGCCCTTGGGCCACAGCAACCAGATCTGGCCCTGTTGCTTCATGTCGCCCGCCAGTTTGCCGGCTTCACTGCCAGTACCCCAGAACAGGTCGGCGCGTACTTCGCCGGTGATGGCGCCGCCGGTGTCCTGGGCGGCAACCGGGCGAACCACCGGCGCGCCGTCGGGGCGGGTGGTGGAGAGCCAGAGCAGGCTGCCCAGCGGTATCACCTTGCGGTCGATGGCCACGCTGTAGCCGGCGGTCAGCGGCACGTTGAGCGAACCGCGCGGGCCTTCGTTGCTGTCCGGGCGGGTACTGAAGAACACGTAGCTGGGGTTACTTGCCAGCAGTTCCGGGACCCGTGCCGGGTTGGCCTGGGCCCAGCTGTGAATGCTGCCCATGGTCACCTCTTCTTTCTTCAACTGGCCCTGCTCGACCAGCCAGCGCCCGATGGGGCGGTAAGGGTGGCCGTTCTGGTCGGCATAGCCGATGCGCAGCTGACGGCCGCCGTCGAGCTGGATGCGTCCGGAGCCCTGGATCTGCAGGAACTGCAGGTCCATCGGGTCGGTGAGCCAGGCCAGCACCGGTGCCGGAACGCCTTTCTGGTTGATGACTTCGGCGGTGTCGTAGGGCTTGAGGGTCCGGCCTTCAAGGCGACCGCGCAGGCGCTTGCCCTTGAGCTCGGGGTAAACGCTGTCCAGGGCCACCACGATCATGTCGTCGGGTACACCATAGACAGGCACATGGGCCGACTCGGTCTGGCTCAGGCTGCCCGGGTAGACCGGTTCGTAATAGCCGGTGATCAGGCCGTTGGCGCTGTTGTTGCCCGAGCGCATGCTGTAGACCTCCAGTTGAGCCTGGAGGAAGCTGCGCACTTGTGCAGCGTCGGCAGGGACAGCGGTAGCGGCGGCGCAGGTCGTGGCCCAGATGGCATCGCGCTTGAGGCGCTCGCAGGCACTTCGCCAGGCCTCGAAGCCGGCCAGCAGGTCGCTGTCGCTGACGTCTGGCAGGTCTTTCCAGGTGCTGCTGACATAGGTGGCGACGGCGTGCGGCTTGGGCTTTTCCGGAGCGCCGCCGTTGCAACCGGCGAGCAGCGCCAGTACCGGGAGGGTCCATGCCAGGTGGCGCAGGGGATGTTTCATAAACAGGTTTTCCTTGCCGGTTTGTTCCGGGGAACAAGCCGTAGTTTTAATAAGGGTATTGGTCTTTGCTGGCAGGGCGAGGATACTGGCCGCCTTTTTTCCGTGAGCCGAGATCATCATGCTCAAGCGATTTACTGTTGCACTGCTGGCCTGCCTGACGCTCACCGCCTGTGGCGGCGTCGATCCCAACTCGCCATTGGGCCAGCGCAAGACGATCTTCAAGCAGATGCTCAAGACCAGCGAAGACCTGGGTGGCATGCTGCGTGGACGCCTGGCCTTCGACGGGCAGAAGTTCGCCGATGGCGCAGTCAAGCTCGACGCCCTGTCCCATGAGCCGTGGAAGCATTTTCCACAGGTTCGCGAAGACGACCAAACCAGCGCCCGTGCCGAGGTCTGGGAAAAGCAGGCGCGCTTCCAGGACCTGGCCCGCCAGCTTGAAGTGGCGACGGGCGAACTGGTCGCCGTCACCCGTACCCAGCCGTTGAAGGCAGTAGCGCTGCAGGCCCCGACCGACAAGGTCGAGGCGGCGTGCAAGGCCTGCCATACCGAGTTCCGTAATCACTGAATCGACAACCTGCCCCCTGTAGGAGCGGCGGTGCGACTTGTCCCGCGATACGATATTACTGGCAAGCCGCAATCGCGGGACAAGCCCGCTCCTACAGGTTACTTTTCCAGCTCATCGAGTGCCTGTTGCAGTTCCTTCTTGGACTCGGCCAGCTTGTCCTTGCGCTTGTTGATCTTCTCGGCGTCACCTTTTTTCATGGCCTTGTCCAGGTCCTTGGTGCGCTGGGTCACTTCGTGGCGGGCGTCGAGCACTTTCTGCTCGCGCTCCTTGCGCAGGCCGGCATCGGTGCAATGCTCGGTCACTTCGCTCAGGGCTTTTTCCAGGCCGGCTTGCTGGTCACTGTTGCCCTGGGCGCGCGCTTGTTCGATCTGTTCGCTGATGGCCTGTCGCTTGGCTGCGCAACCGGTCAACCCTGGCTGTTCTTCAGCGGCCAGCAGCGGCGATGCGAGCAGCGCGCAGGCGGTGAACAGGGCGAGAGGTGACAGTAGTTTCATAGGGGCTCCGTTTGGGGCTGGACAGCAGAACCCATGATGCTGCCTTGAACCGGAAGATTTAGAAACCCTCGATTGCATGTTCGCGCAATTGCCCGGCAAGCATCAGGACATCCGGTGAGCGAAAAAAAGCCTGTAACTGTGCCGCACGGCCGCGCCCGACACCGGGCTCTGCCAGCCACCCCTGGTCGTCGCGCCGGGCCAGCTCTGCCCAGTTGCCCTTGAGTTCCAGGGCGCCCGGGGCCGGAACACCCAGCCCCCGCAGCCAGCGGGAAAAGGGTTGGGCCCGGGCCTGTTCGAAGGCCTGCAGCAGTTGCTGGCGGCGGCTTTCGGCGAATCCGGGAAGGGTTTGCAGGTCCTGGTCCTGCAAGTACAACCAGTCGGTCAGGCGGGTGACCAGGCCGTTGTCGACCAGCCTGGCCCAGATGCCGGGGCCGACTCCGGGCAGCGCCAGGCCCTGCTTGCCACCCAGCCAGTCAAGGCGTGCGAGGAACTGATCACGGCATCCGTCGCTGGCTTGCCAGCAACTGAGCGGGTGATGGCGGGCAGGGTCCGGGACGTCCAGGTCCGGGCGTTGTATGCGCCGGTGCACGACGTCGTCCAGGCGCGGAATAGTCAGGCCGGCCAGGCTCAGGGCGATCTGGTCGCCGGGGCGGATATCCAGTTGCTGCCAGCGCTGGAACGAGCCGACGCTGACCTGGCGGATCAGGCGGTCATCGAGTTGCACCGGCTCGATCCGTAGCACAGGTGTGATGCGCCCGGTCCGGCCGATGTTGAACTGCACGTCACGGACCTCGGCCAGGGCCTGGGCAAAGGGGTACTTCCAGGCCGCGATCCAGTAGGGCGCGCGGGCCTGCCAGCGGCTGCCGTCCGGACGCAGGCCCTGGCGCAGCACCACGCCGTCGCTGGCGAAGGGCAGGGGCGTGCGATACCAGTGCTGTCGCCACCGGCTCACCTCGGCGAAGCTGGTGACTGCTTCGCTGTAGCGTTCGGTCTCGGGAAAACCCAGCGCGCTCAGACCGGCCAGGCGCTCCTGCTGACTTGCCGGCCCCTGCGGCCAGGCCCAGACGAACAAGCCGATCGAGGCCCCTTGCCGGGCGTCGAGCTGCTTGCGTGCAAGCAAGCCGGCGACGTTGCCACGGGCATTGCGGCTGCCGGCATCAGCCTGCACATGGGCCTCAAGTCGCCAGTACAGCTCGCCCTGGAGCACCAGGTCCACAGGGCGGGGCAACTGCCGCCTGATGGCGACCAGGGCGGGAATATGACGGCTCCAGTCATGCCCGCTGCGACCATCCCCGCGGCTGGTCAGGGCGACCAGTTCACCCGCCTTGTACACCAGGGTGACCGCGACGCCATCGATCTTGGGTTGAATCCACAGATCGTCCTTGCCGTGCATCCAGGCTTGCACCGCCTGCTCGTCCGCCAGCTTGACCAGGCCGGTATGGGCGATTGGATGAGCAACGGGGCCGCCAGCGGTTTTCAGTGGGTTGTCGGCGCCGGTCGGGATATCTGCAAAGCAGGCGCGCCAATATGCAAGGCGGCTGCGGCTCTGGTCATAGAGCTCGTCAGCCACAGCGGACACGCCCTGGCGGTGGTAACGATCATCCCAGTCGGCGAGGGTGTCCTGCAGGTGCTGGATCTCCTGCCGGGCAACCGTTGGCGACCACGGCGGGCAGGTGTTGGCCAGCGCCTGGCCGGTGCTGAAGATGAACAGCAGGAAGGTGAACAGTCGGTATGGCATGGCCAGCATCCTTGCTCGGCAATGAAGAATCCCCAGCCTAGAAAAAGCCGGGAAAAACTGCCGGGCAAAGTTGTCAGTCCATATGTCGCCAGCCACAAAAAAGCCCCTGCCGATCACTCGACAGGGGCTTGTGCTTGCAGCTTCAGGCTTGTCGCTTCAGCTTACAGTCCGGCAGCAGCGCGCAGGGCGTCAACGCGGTCGGTACGTTCCCAGGTGAAGGTGGTGAAGGTGTCATCACCGACGGTCTTCTGTGCAGGGATACGGCCGAAGTGACCGTAGGCAGCGGTTTCCTGGTACATCGGGTGCAGCAGGTCGAGCATGGTGGTGATCGCGTACGGACGCAGGTCGAAGCACTCACGCACCAGCTTGACGATCTTGGCGTCGGAGATCTTGCCGGTGCCGAAGGTGTTCAGCGAGATGGAGGTAGGCTGTGCCACGCCGATGGCGTAGGAAACCTGGATCTCGCAGCGCTCGGCCAAGCCCGCGGCAACGATGTTCTTGGCCACGTAGCGACCGGCGTAGGCCGCGGAACGGTCGACCTTGGACGGGTCCTTGCCGGAGAACGCGCCACCGCCGTGACGGGCCATGCCGCCATAGCTGTCGACGATGATCTTGCGGCCGGTCAGGCCGCAGTCGCCCACCGGGCCACCAATGATGAACTGGCCGGTCGGGTTGATGTGGAACTGGGTGTCCTTGTGCAGCAGTTCGGCAGGCAGGGTGTGCTTGACGATCAGCTCCATGACCGCTTCCTGAAGGTCCTTTTGCGAGACTTCAGGGTTGTGCTGGGTCGACAGGACCACGGCGTCGATACCGACAACCTTGCCATTTTCATAACGGCAGGTGACCTGGGACTTGGCGTCCGGACGCAGCCACGGCAGCAGGCCGGACTTGCGCGCTTCGGCCTGGCGCTCGACCAGACGGTGCGAGAAGCAGATCGGGGCAGGCATCAGAACGTCGGTTTCATTGCTGGCGTAGCCGAACATCAGGCCCTGGTCGCCGGCACCCTGGTCTTCAGGCTTGCTGCGGTCAACGCCCTGGGCGATGTCCACCGACTGCTTGCCGATGATGTTCATCACCGCGCAAGTGGCGCCGTCGAAGCCTACGTCGGAGCTGTTGTAGCCGATGTCGACGATGACTTTACGAACGATTTCTTCCAGGTCGACCCAGGCCGAGGTGGTGACTTCGCCAGCAATGATCGCCACGCCGGTTTTCACCAGGGTTTCGCAGGCAACGCGTGCATACTTGTCCTCGGCGATGATTGCGTCCAGCACCGCATCCGAAATCTGGTCGGCGATTTTGTCCGGATGCCCTTCAGATACGGACTCGGAAGTGAAAAGGGAGTATTCGCTCATCTCGACGGGTTCCTAAAATTTACCGATGGTGAGTGTCGCCAGCCGGCCGCTGAAAGTGGCGGACCTGGATCTGGAAACCATTACGTAAGCCCACATAAAGGCTGTCCCCGGGCGCCAGTCCCGCAGCGCTGGCCCAACGGGACAGATCATCCTGTTCAAAGCCCAGCCAGATATCGCCGCAAGCCTCCCTGGCCCAGCTCTGGTCGTGGCTGCACAACTCTGTTACCAACAGGCTGCCGCCTGGTTTCACGTGGTCGGCCAGTTGCCGCAAGGCGTCGGCCGGAGCACTGAAGTGGTGCAGGACCATGTTCAGCACAACGCAGTCGGCGCTCACATCCGTTACCCGGAGTGCGTCGGCCAACTGCAGGTTGACGTTGGCCAGGCCTTCTCGTTCACAGACCTGGCGGGCCAGCTCGAGCATGGTCGGGCTGTTGTCCAGGGCAGTGACCCGGGAGAATCGCCGGGCCAGTTCCGGAAGGAATTCGCCATCGCCCGGCCCCACTTCAAGGGCGCCGGCGCCAGGCTCGAAGTTGAGCTTGTCGAGCAGTGCCAGCAAGCTTTCGCGGTACTGGGGCAGGCCGGCAATCAGGTCCTGCTGGGCGCGAAACTTCTCTTCCACGCGCTGGAAAAAATCCTGGCTGGTGGCGGCGCGTCGTTGCTGGACCTGGCCGATCCTCGCCTGGACGTCGTCGGGCAGGGTCAGCTCATCGACCTCTTCAAGCAACGCCGCGTGCAACTTTCCGCCCAGGCGCAGGGCATCGGGCAGGGCGCGGCGATAAAAAATCGCGTTTCCTTCCCGGCGGGTGGCCACCAGGTCGGCCTGGGCCAGCACCTTGAGGTGGTGGCTCATGCCCGACTGGCCGGTGGCGAATATCTGCGCCAGCTCCAGCACGCCGAACGAATCGCTGGCCAGCGCCCGCAATACCTTCAGGCGCAGCGGATCGCCACTGGCCTTGCACAGGGCAGCCAGGTCGTCGCTTTGCTCGGGGCGGATCGAGGGCGTGCGTTGATTCATGGGTCGGCAGTCTAGTCAGGGTGGTCCTGTGTCGCAAGACCAATATCAAAAAGTTTTGATATTGGTCGATGAGCGGAGTGGAGCATCGCTGAAGAGTCGACCGATTCTGCTGTTTGGCCGGGCTATCGTCTGATTCTGGCCCCATTCGCGGGAAAATCATGTCGCGTCGACCATCCGTCATTGCCCCCGGGCATGTGCCTGGGCGAAAATAGCCGCCTTTTTTCGTTTCGTAATTTATTCAACCCCCCCAGGAGATAAGCGATGCCGAGCCGTCGTGAACGTGCCAACGCCATTCGAGCACTCAGCATGGATGCCGTGCAGAAGGCCAACAGTGGGCATCCAGGTGCCCCGATGGGCATGGCGGATATAGCCGAAGTTCTGTGGCGCGACTATTTGAAACATAGTCCGAGCAACCCGAATTTCGCTGACCGCGACCGCTTCGTGCTGTCCAACGGTCATGGCTCGATGCTGATCTACTCGCTGCTGCACCTGACCGGCTACGATGTGACCATCGATGACCTGAAGGCCTTCCGCCAGCTGCACAGCCGCACCCCGGGTCACCCCGAGTTCGGCTACACCCCGGGCGTCGAGACCACCACCGGTCCCCTGGGCCAGGGCCTGGCCAACGCCGTGGGCTTTGCCCTGGCGGAGAAAGTGCTGGCCGCCCAGTTCAACCGTGAAGGCCACAACATCGTCGACCACAACACCTATGTGTTCCTGGGCGATGGTTGCATGATGGAAGGCATTTCCCACGAAGTCGCCTCCCTGGCCGGCACCCTGGGCCTGAACAAGCTGGTCGCCTTCTACGACGACAACGGCATCTCCATCGACGGTGAGGTCGAAGGCTGGTTCACCGACGATACGCCGAAGCGTTTCGAGTCCTACAACTGGCTGGTGATCCGCAACGTCAACGGCCATGACGCCGACGAGATCCGCACCGCCATCGAGACTGCACGCAAGAGCGACCGTCCGACCCTGATCTGCTGCAAGACCATCATCGGTTTCGGTTCGCCGAACAAGCAGGGCAAGGAAGATTGCCACGGTGCTCCACTGGGCAACGACGAAATCGCCCTGGCGCGCAAGGAACTGAACTGGAACCACGGTCCGTTCGAAGTCCCGGCCGACATCTATGCCGAGTGGGACGCCAAGGAAGCCGGCAAGGCCGTCGAAGCCGAGTGGGACCAGCGTTTCGCTGCCTACGCCGCCGCCTTCCCGGAACTGGCCAGCGAGCTCAAGCGTCGCCTGAGCGGCGAGCTGCCAGCTGACTTCTCCGCCAAGGCCGATGCCTACATCGCGGAAGTCGCGGCCAAGGGCGAAACCATCGCCAGCCGTAAAGCCAGCCAGAACACCCTCAACGCCTTCGGCCCGCTGCTGCCGGAATTCCTCGGCGGTTCGGCCGACCTCGCCGGCTCCAACCTGACCCTGTGGAAAGGTTGCAAAGGTGTCAGCGCTGAAGACGCCAGCGGCAACTACATGTACTACGGCGTGCGCGAGTTCGGCATGACCGCGATCATGAACGGCGTGGCCCTGCACGGTGGTCTGGTGCCTTACGGCGCGACCTTCCTGATGTTCATGGAATACGCTCGCAACGCCGTGCGCATGTCGGCACTGATGAAGCAGCGCGTCATCCACGTCTACACCCACGACTCCATCGGTCTGGGCGAAGACGGCCCGACCCACCAGCCGATCGAGCAGCTGACTGCCCTGCGCAGCACGCCGAACCTGGACACCTGGCGTCCGGCCGATGCCGTCGAGTCGGCGGTATCGTGGAAGTGCGCACTGGAGCGCAAGGACGGCCCGTCGGCGCTGATCTTCTCGCGCCAGAACCTGCAGCACCAGGATCGCGATGCCGGCCAGATCGCCAACATCAGCCGCGGCGGCTATGTGCTCAAGGATTGCGCAGGCGAGCCTGAGCTGATCCTGATCGCCACCGGTTCGGAAGTGGGCCTGGCTGTCCAGGCGTTCGACAAGCTGACCGAGCAGGGCCGCAAGGTGCGCGTGGTGTCCATGCCGTCGACCAGCGTGTTCGATGCCCAGGACGCTGGCTACAAGCAGTCGGTACTGCCACTGGAAGTCGGCGCGCGTATCGCCATCGAAGCGGCCCATGCCGACTTCTGGTACAAGTACGTCGGCCTCGAAGGTCGTGTCATCGGCATGACCACCTACGGCGAGTCGGCCCCGGCGGCTGCCTTGTTCGAGGCATTCGGCTTCACCCTGGACAACATCCTGGGTACTGCTGAAGAGCTGCTGGAAGACTGATCCTGCTGTCCTGTGGGGGCTGTGCCAGCTCCCACAGGGTCTGGTGGTGATCCCTGTGGGAGCTGGCGTAGCCTGCGATGGCGGCGACCCGGTTCCCACAGGTCGCAGATAACGATTCTGTTCCGTGAGCATCCCATGCCCCAACCGCGTCCTTACAAAGTTGCACTCAACGGCTACGGCCGTATCGGTCGTTGCGTCTTGCGCGCACTCTTTGAACGGGGGGCGAAAGCGGGTTTCGAGATCGTCGCACTGAACGACCTGGCCGATCAGGCCAGTATCGAATACCTGACACGCTTCGACTCCACCCACGGGCGTTTTCCCGGTGAGGTGAAGGTCGATGGCGACTGTCTGCATATCAACGGCGACTGCGTGAAGGTACTGCGCAGTGCCACCCCGGAAGGGATCGACTGGGCGGCACTCGATGTCGACCTGGTACTCGAATGCTCCGGCGCCTACCACACCCGTGCCGATGGCCAGCGCTTTCTCGAAGCCGGCGCACCCCGTGTGCTGTTTTCCCAGCCCATGGCCAGTGAGGCGGACGTCGATGCGACGGTGGTCTACGGCATCAACCAGGACTGCCTGGACGGTAGCGAGCACCTGGTTTCCAACGCTTCTTGCACCACCAACTGCGGCGTGCCGTTGCTGCGGGTGCTGGACCAGGCGTTCGGCCTGGAGTACGTGTCGATCACCACGATCCACTCGGCGATGAACGATCAACCGGTCATCGACGCCTATCACCACGAAGACCTGCGCCGTACCCGTTCGGCGTTCCAGTCGGTGATTCCGGTGTCCACCGGGCTTGCCCGTGGTATCGAACGCCTGTTGCCGGAACTTGCCGGGCGAATCCAGGCCAAAGCGGTACGCGTGCCGACGGTGAACGTATCGTGCCTGGACATCACCCTGCAGACCGCCCGTGACACCACGGCGGCCGAGGTCAACCAGGTGTTGCGTGACGCGGCCCTGAGCGGACCGCTCAAGGGGCTGCTGGCCTATACCGAGCTGCCGCACGCCAGCTGTGATTTCAACCATGACCCGCATTCGGCCATCGTCGATGCCAGCCAGACCCGCGTTTCCGGCCCCCGGCTGGTCAACCTTTTGGCCTGGTTCGACAACGAATGGGGTTTTGCCAACCGTATGCTCGACGTTGCCGATCACTATCTGCACGTCGTCAATCAAACCCGCTCCACTTGTAAACAGCCCTGAAGGACTGCATTCATGACCGTGTTGAAGATGACCGACCTCGATCTGCAAGGTAAGCGCGTACTGATCCGCGAAGACCTCAACGTCCCTGTGAAGGACGGTGTGGTTGCCAGCGATGCGCGTATCCTCGCTTCGCTGCCGACCATCAAGCTGGCCCTGGAAAAGGGCGCGGCCGTGATGGTCTGCTCGCACCTGGGACGCCCGACCGAAGGTGAGTTCTCCGCCGAGAACAGCCTCAAGCCGGTTGCCGACTACCTGAGCAAGGCCCTGGGCCGTGACGTACCGCTGGTTGCCGACTACCTGGATGGTGTCGACGTCAAGGCCGGCGACATTGTGTTGTTCGAGAACGTGCGCTTCAACAAGGGCGAGAAGAAAAACGCCGACGAGCTGGCGCAGAAATACGCTGCCCTGTGCGACGTCTTCGTCATGGACGCGTTCGGTACTGCCCACCGCGCCGAAGGCTCCACCCATGGCGTGGCCAAGTTCGCCAAGGTTGCTGCTGCGGGTCCACTGCTGGCTGCCGAACTGGACGCCCTGGGCAAGGCCCTGAAAGCCCCGGCCAAGCCGATGGCGGCCATCGTTGCCGGCTCCAAGGTGTCGACCAAGCTGGACGTGCTCAACAGCCTCAGCCAGATCTGCGACCTGCTGATCGTCGGCGGCGGTATCGCCAACACCTTCCTGGCTGCAGCCGGCCACAAGGTTGGCAAGTCGCTGTACGAAGCCGACCTGATCGACACCGCCAAGGCCATCGCTGCCAAGGTCAACGTGCCGCTGCCGGTGGACGTCGTGGTCGCCAAGGAATTCGCTGAAAGCGCCGCCGCCACCGTCAAGCTGGTCGCCGATGTCGCCGACGACGATATGATCCTGGATATCGGCCCGCAAACCGCGGCCAACTTCGCCGAGCTGCTGAAGTCGTCGAAGACCATCCTGTGGAACGGTCCGGTCGGTGTGTTCGAGTTCGACCAGTTCGGCAACGGCACCAAGGTGCTGGCCCAGGCCATCGCCGACAGCGCCGCGTTCTCCATCGCCGGTGGTGGCGACACCCTGGCGGCCATCGACAAATATGGCGTTGCCGAGCAGATCTCCTACATTTCTACCGGCGGTGGTGCGTTCCTCGAATTCGTCGAGGGCAAGGTCCTGCCGGCGGTCGAAGTCCTGGAACAACGGGCCAAGGCCTGATTTTCAGCGCCTGGCAAAGGGAGTGACCTGATGGTCAAGCGATTGCCTGTGTTTGTCCTGGTCGGGATGCTGGGCGCCTGCTCCAGCACCCCGGAGCCTGAGGCCGATCAGCCGGGCGCGCCGAAAGGCGGCTGCTATCAGTCCGAATGGCAGGCCGAAACGGTACCGGTGATCAACAAAAGGCTCGGCCCGGTCGGGCTGGAAAAATACGACGACGAACACCAGCGCCGGGCCCAGGGTTGCCCTTGATCGGCTGTTGGCAACCTACCGGTGTGTTTGTGGTCTGCTAGAGGATATTGGATGAAAGCTGTTGTGGCCCTGATGGCCCTGGCCGTACTCGGTGGATGCGCAAGTGTGATGCCTGCGTCGGCACCGGCGCCATCGGACAACTGGACCCGCTGGGTCTGTGACAGCCAGGTCGAAGTGCTCTGGCGTTTTGTCGACAACAATCAGGACCGTGTGGATGTGCGGCTGGGGGGTGGTGACCAGGTCTACCGCCTCAAGGCCGAGCCGGGTGCGTCAGGTGCGCTGTACAGCGATGGCGTGCTGGCCTTCCACAGCAAGGGTGACGAAGGCCTGGTGTACTGGGCCGCCACCAACGATTTGATAGGGCGGAGCTGCAAGGCGCCGTGACTGAGCGGGCCGCGTGTTGGCGGCCCACACTACTTGAACAGCAGCCGCCACTGCGGCAGGCTTGCACGAAAAACGACGCTTGTCGGGAGAGAGATACACAATGGCACTCATTAGCATGCGCCAGATGCTGGACCACGCCGCCGAATTCGGCTACGGCGTTCCGGCTTTCAACGTCAACAACCTCGAGCAGATGCGCGCCATCATGGAAGCTGCCGACAAGACCGACTCTCCGGTGATTGTCCAGGCCTCGGCCGGTGCCCGCAAATACGCCGGTGCCCCGTTCCTGCGCCACCTGATCCTGGCGGCCATCGAAGAGTTCCCGCACATCCCGGTGTGCATGCACCAGGACCACGGCACCAGCCCTGACGTCTGCCAGCGCTCGATCCAGCTGGGCTTCAGCTCGGTGATGATGGACGGCTCGCTGGGCGAAGACGGCAAGACCCCGACCGACTACGAGTACAACGTTCGCGTTACCCAGCAGACCGTGGCCATGGCTCACGCCTGCGGCGTTTCGGTTGAAGGTGAGCTGGGTTGCCTGGGCTCGCTGGAAACCGGCATGGCGGGTGAAGAAGATGGCATCGGCGCCGAAGGCGTGCTGGATCACAGCCAGATGCTGACCGACCCGGAAGAGGCCGCCGACTTCGTCAAGAAGACCCAGGTCGACGCCCTGGCCATCGCCATCGGTACCAGCCACGGTGCCTACAAGTTCACCAAGCCGCCTACCGGCGACGTGCTGGCGATCGACCGCATCAAGGAAATCCACAAGCGCATCCCCAACACCCACCTGGTGATGCACGGCTCCTCCTCGGTGCCGCAAGAGTGGCTGGCGATCATCAACCAGTACGGTGGCGACATCAAGGAAACCTACGGCGTTCCGGTTGAAGAAATCGTCGAAGGCATCAAGCACGGCGTACGCAAGGTCAACATCGACACCGACCTGCGCCTGGCGTCCACCGGTGCCATGCGTCGCATGATGGCGACCAACCCGAGCGAGTTCGACCCGCGCAAGTTCTTCGCTGAAACCGTCAAGGCCATGCGTGACGTGTGCATCGCCCGTTACGAAGCCTTCGGCACTGCCGGCAACGCCTCGAAGATCAAGCCGATCTCCCTGGAAGGCATGTTCCAGCGTTACGCCAAGGGCGAGCTGGCAGCCAAGGTCAACTAAGACCTTGTCTGGAAAAAACCCGCACGGATGCGGGTTTTTTTATGTCCGCGCGCCACACTGAAGGCGTGCCTGGCCTGATGGGACAGACCGTTAGTCGGCTAGCGACGGTTTCCACCAGTGATGGCAATGTGATGACTTCAGATTTGTGGCAGCCGGGTCTAGAGTTAGGCTCGGATTTCCCCAGAAATTCGATGTCGGTGCCACAAGAGAAGCAGCATGGATTGCGCGCAACCTACGTCCCACGACAGCGGCTCGGTACTCCTGGTCGTTGATGATTACCCGGAAAACCTGATCAGCATGCGTGCCCTGCTGGCCCGTCAGGACTGGCAAGTGATTACCGCAAGCTCCGGGGTGGAAGCCCTGAGCGCGTTGCTCGAACACGACGTGGACCTGGTGCTGCTGGATGTGCAGATGCCGGGCATGGATGGTTTCGAAGTCGCCCGCCTGATGCGCGGCAGCCAGCGCACACGGCTGACGCCGATCATTTTCCTCACCGCCAACGAACAGTCCCCGGCTGCCGTGCTCAAGGGCTACGCCAGTGGGGCGGTGGATTACCTGTTCAAGCCGTTCGACCCGCAGATCCTCAAGCCCAAGGTCCAGGCCTTGCTTGAACAACAACGCAACCGCCGCGCGTTGCAGCGCCTGAGCCGCGACCTTGAAGGCGCACGGGCCTTCAATGCCTCGGTGCTCGACAATGCCGCCGAAGGCATTCTGGTGGTGGCTGAAGACGGCACGATCCGCTTCGCCAACCCGGCCATCTGCAGATTGCTCGATGCGCCGGTTGAACGTTTGCATGGCGCCGGACTGTTGGACTTCGTGCAATCGCCTGGCGCGCAAACCTGGCCCGAGTCGGCGTTCTACCAGGCTTACCTGGACCGGGAGATCTTCCGTGTGCATGACGCCGTCCTGCGTACGGCAGGCGGGCATCCGGTACCGGTGGCGTTGTCCTGTGCGCCGTTGCCGGGGGAGCAACCGGCGATGGTGGTCACGCTGCTGGACATGTCGGTGGTGCGTAGCCTGCACCAGCAGCTTGAATTCCAGGCTGTCACCGACCCGTTGACCGGCCTGCTCAACCGCCGCGGTTTCTACCAGGCGGCGGAAAGTGCACTGGTACGCCACGAGCGCTCGGACAAGCCCCAGGCCTTGCTGTTCCTGGACCTGGACGGGTTCAAGCGCATCAACGACTCCCACGGCCATGAGGCCGGTGACCGCGTGCTGTTCTGGGTGGCCGAGCAGCTCAAGGACTGCATGGGCAGTTGCGCCATACTCGCGCGCATGGGCGGCGACGAGTTCACCGCATTGCTCGACTCCCTCGAATACCCTGAACAGGCCGCGCGTTTTGCCGAGCGGCTGATCGAGCGGATGTCGATCTACCAGGAAATCGATGGCCTGGAAGTGACCCTGGGGGTCAGCATCGGCATTGCCACCTACCCCGAATGCGGCACCAGCCTCGATGCGCTGCTGCGCGCCGCCGATGCCGCGATGTATGCGGCCAAGCAGTCCGGACGCCAGCAGTATCGCTACTACGACCAGGACCTGAACGGCCGGGCGCGCTCGCGGTTGATGCTGGAGGACAGCGTGCGCGGGGCGATCGAGCACAACGAGTTCAGCCTGGTCTACCAGCCTCAGGTGGCGTTTGCCGATGGGCGCCTGCGTGGCTTCGAAGCGCTGCTGCGCTGGTGTCATCCCAGTGTCGGGGATGTACCGCCCGGCTTGTTCCTGCCCTTGCTCGAAGAAGCCCGGCTGATTACCCGCCTGGCCAGCTGGATCTACCAGAAAGGTGCAGCACAGCGCCGTGCCTGGAGCGAGCGCTACGACGCCGGGCTGGTGCTGAGCATCAGCCTGAGCCGGGTGCAGTTCGCCATGCCCAACCTGGTCGAGGAGCTGGAGCGGGTGATTGCCGGGCAAGGGCTGCTACCGGCGCAGCTTGAAGTCGAAATCACCGAGGCATCGCTGATGTACAACAGCGACGATGCCTTGAAACAGCTGCACCGCTTGCGCGACCTGGGTGTGCGCATCGCCCTGGATGATTTTGGCGCGGGTGACTGCTCGTTGCGCATGCTGCGCGACCTGCCCATCGATACCCTCAAGCTCGACCGGCAACTGGTGGCGAAACTGCCTGGCTCGGCAGCTGATGCGGCCATGGTTCGCTGTGTGATCGAACTGTGCCGGCAATACGCAATCTGCGTCATCGCCGAGGGTGTGGAAAACCATGAGCAGGCGCGCTGGTTGCAGGCCAATGGCTGCGACTACCTGCAAGGCTTTCTGGTGGCGTATCCGATGACGGCGGAAGATGCCGGCGAGTTTCCAGGCTTTTTTGCCTGGCAACAGCCGTAGTTGGGTACACTTGGGCTTTACTCGCCTCCGTTTGGCCCATGAACACGCTCAAATACCTGCAAGCCTATACGCCTGCCCTGCAAGACCAGGTCCGCCAGTTGATTGCCAGCAATCGCCTGGGCGACTACCTGCACCAGCGCTACCCGGATCGGCATGCGGTGCAGAGCGACAAGGCACTGTATAGCTATGCCCAGGGCCTGAAGCAGGAGTACCTGCGCAACGCCCCGAACCTGGACAAGGTGCTGTTCGACAATCGCCTGGACCTGACCCATCGGGCGTTGGGCCTGCATACCGCGGTGTCGCGGGTACAAGGTGGCAAGCTCAAGGCCAAGAAGGAAATCCGCATCGCTTCGCTGTTCAAGGAGGCGGCGCCACAGTTCTTGAAAATGATTGTGGTGCATGAGCTGGCGCACCTGAAGGAAGCCGAGCATAACAAGGCCTTCTACCAGCTCTGCGAATACATGCAGCCGGGCTACCATCAACTGGAGTTCGACCTGCGCGTCTACCTGACCTATCGCGAGCTGCCCGGCAACGGGTGAGCCACAAGGACCTGCCAATGGATGTGAGCAAGACCAAGACCAGTTTCTACCGCCGCCTGTACGTGGCCTGGCTGATCGACAGCCAGACCGCCAGCAGCGTGCCGGCCCTGATGGAAGCCACCGGCATGCCCCGGCGCACGGCTCAGGACACTATCGCCGCGCTGGCTGACCTGGATATCGTCTGTGAGTTCGAGCAGCAGGAGGGGGCGCGCAATCACGCCGGCCATTACCGGATTCGTGACTGGGGGGCGATCGACAAGGAGTGGATCATCCAGCACCTGCGGCGGATTCGTGAGGTGCTGGGGTATCCTTGAGGTTCGAGGGTAATCGCGGGGCAAGCCCGCTCCAACAGGTGCGTTGCCTTCAGCCGCGACGCATGCCGATGTGCGGAATATCGTCCTCCAGGTATTCCTCACCTACCACCTCAAAGCCATAGCGCCCGTAGTAACCCTGCAAGTGTGCCTGTGCCGACAGGTAGACCGGCACGCCCGGCCAGCGTTTTTCCGCCTGTTCAAGGGCCTTTTCGATCAATTCATGCCCAAACCCCCGACCCCGGGCTGCCGGCGCGGTGACCACGCGACCGATCACCACATCGCCGCCCTGGGACTCCGGATCGAGCAGGCGCAGGTAGGCCAGCAGCGCGTCGTCCTGCCAGGCCATCAGGTGGCAGGTGTCGCCGTCCAGGTCCTGGCCATCGACATCCTGGTAGGCGCACTTTTGTTCGACCACGAAGACTTCGGTGCGCAGCCGCAGAATGGCATAGAGTTGTTCCTTGCCAAGGTCACTGTGATGTTTGCAGATCCAGTCGATGGGCATTAGCAGGCTCTCAGGCAATGAATGACCTTGATCATGGCAGAAGCCGCCAGTGAGAACGAGGGCGAATATGCCGCACGTCGACACAGGATGTAACAGCGTCCAAGGTGAAGGCTATTTGATATCATTGTCTCTGCCATGGCGATTCACCCTGTTGTAACCTGGGCGAATCGACGGCAACCGGCACGACTCGAACCATTGAGGTCAATGACCCGCAACGGCGCATCTACTGAAGGATCTGAGCATGTCTGCACTGCTTCGAGTCTTGGGTTTGCTTGGATTGTTGCTGGCGCTCAATACCGCCCAGGCTGAAAAGCTGCGCCTGGTGGCCGACAGCTGGCCGCCGTTCACCGATGCCAACACGCCCGGCGGCGGCCTGTCCACCATCCTCGTCACCACGGCGCTGCACCGCGCCGGCTTCGACAGCGAGTTCGAGCAGGTGCCCTGGGCGCGGGCGCTGCTGGGGGTGGGGGAAGGGCGCTACGACGTGCTGATCAATGCCTGGTACACCGACAGTCGCGCCCAGATCGGCCAGTTCTCCACCAGCTACATGACCAACCGGATCCGCCTGCTCAAGCGCAAGGGCGATGTGCTCCGGTTCAAGGGCTTGAGCGACCTGTATCCATATCCCATCGCCATTGTTCGTGACTATGCCTACTCACCTGCGTTCGATGCCGACCCGCAGTTGCAGAAAATTCCGGTGCGCAGCTTTGCGGTGGCGGTACGCATGCTCGCCGCCGGCCGGGTGGGCCTGACCCTGGAAGACGAGTACGTCGCGCGTTTTTTCCTGCAACGTGAGTCGCGCTCGGTGCGCGAACAGGTCGAGTTCATCGACCAGCCGCTCAGCGAGAATCCCCTGCACATCCTGGTGAGCCTGAAAAACCCGCGACACCAGCAGATCGTCGCCGGCTTCGACCGCGCCATCGCCGAAATGAAGGCCGATGGCAGCTACGCCCGCCTGCTGCGCCACCACGGACTGTGATCAGGCCGGGGCGTCCTTGATCAGGTGGGCGGCCAGGGTCCGCAAGGGGCCGAGCTGGCGGCAGATCAGGGCCAGCTGGGTCTGCACCAGACGCTGGTTTTCCTCAAGCTCTTCGGGCATCTGTTCCAGGGCATTGGCCAGGGCTTCCTCGGCATCGCTATGGATGGCCACCGGCTGCTTGTTGGCCAGGCCCTCGGCAATCTCGTCCAGGCTGTTGGCCAGGCTGGCCCCGGCACCGTCGATCAATTGCTCGTGGACATCGGCAGGCAGGGTGGTTTCACGGTGCGCACCCAGGCCTGACAGGTAGCTGAGCAGGGTGTGGGAGAGCACCAGGAAGCGAAAGCCGACATCCGCCTCCTTACGAAAATGCCCGGGTTCCATGAGCATGTTGGCCAGGGTCGTCGACAGTGCCGCGTCGGCGTTGTGGGCGTTGCGCCGGGCCAGGCGGTAGGCCAGGTCGTCGCGCTTGCCCTGGGCATACTGCTGCATGATCTGGCGAAGGTAGGTGCTGTTGCAGCTCAGGGTATTGGCCAGCACTTTGTTCAGCCGGCGGCCCTGCCAGTCCGGGAGGAACAGGAAAACCGCGAGAATGGCGATCAGGCTGCCCACCAGGGTATCGAACAGGCGTGGCAGGAACAGGCCGTAGCCGTCGCCGATCTGGTTGAAGCAGAACAGCACCATCAGGGTAATGGCCGCAGTGGCCAGGGTGTAGCGGGTGGTGCGGTTGACGAAGAACACCACCCCGGCGGCCACGGCGAACAGCGACTGGATGATCGGGCTGGGGAACAGGTCGAACAGCGCCCAGCCCACGGTCAGGCCAATGCCGGTACCAATGATCCGTTGCACCAGTTTGCGCCGGGTCGCCCCGTAGTTGGGCTGGCAGACGAACAGGGTGGTGAGGATGATCCAGTAGCCCTGGGTCGGGTGGATCAGGTGCACCATGCCGTAGCCGATCGACAACGCCAGGGGCAGGCGCAGGGCGTGGCGAAATAGCAGCGAGGTGGGCGTCAGTTGCTGGCGCAGGCGGTTCCAGACATCGGCCAGGTTGCGCGGCGAGCGGTCGAGCAGGCTGCTGTCGCTGGCATCGGCCAGGTTGTCCGGGTTGCTCGCGTCGCTGAGCAGGCGGTCGAGGGTCGCCAGGTTGGCTGCCAGGGCGCGCAGCGAGCGCAGCAGGCCGCGCCAGGCCGGGTTGCTCTGCAGGCGCAGGTGTTCCAAGGAGGCGTTGAGGTCTTCCTCGGCCTGGGCAAAGCCTGTGTCGTAGATGAACGGCTGGCGTAGCTGGATCGACTCGGACAGTTGCTGGCAGGCCACGCCCTGCTGGCGCAGCAGGCGCTGGCAGCGGAACAGCACGTCGCTGTGGAAGAAGGCCTCGGTCAGGGCGTTGTAGGGGTAGTGCGAGGAGCTGGCGCGCTCGTGGATGTCCTGGGCCAGGAAGTACAGCTTGAGGTAGCGGCTGACCTTCGAGCCCGGCCGGCCGTTACCGACCCGGTGCAGGATGATTTCCTTGGCGGCATTCAGGGCCGCCACCACCCGGCCATTCTGCTGGGCCAGTTCCAGGCGCCGGGCCTCGACGTCCAACTGGCGCACCGGTTCGAACAGGGTGGCCTTGAGTTTCAGGTAGCGCCCGAGTTCGCGGAACAGCCGCGCCAGGCTCTGTTGCACCGGCTGGTTGGAAAACAGCGCCTGCCACAGTACCGAGAGCAGCCCGTACCAGGCGGCGCCGGCCACCAGCAGCAGGGGCTCGTGCCAGAAGTCGGTGACCTCGCCGCCACGCTGGTCGACGCCGATCATGGTGTAGACCGAGAGAATCAGCGTCGCCGAGGCAATGGCGCCATAGCGCTCGCCCAGGGCGCCGAGCATGGTCAGGGCGAAGCTGGCCAGGGCCAGGGCGATGACGAAGATGATCGGGTAGGGGAACAGCAGCTCCACCGACAGCGCGGCGACGGTAAAGCACACCAGGGTCACGGCCAGGGCATTGAGCCGTCCTTGCCAGCTGTCGTCGGTCTCGGCCAGGGCGCTGGCGATGATGCCGAGGAACAGCGGGATCAGCAGGCTCATCTCGTCCTTGTACCAGCACAGCAGCATGCTCCCGGTCAGGGCGATGAGGACGCGGATGGCATAGCTGAACTTGTCCAGGGCCCAGAGACGACGGAGCGATTGGCTGAACGAGGAAGAAGACATGGGGGTTCGGCAGACCTTGGGCGATGATCGAAATTGAGCCAGTCAGGTGACAGCAGTGTTACTGCCGCCTCTGACCAGCAAAATTTGTTCCTTGATGCGCTGATTCTACCGCGAAGGTTAGACGAACTGCGCGGCCGCGTATGCCGAAGCCCAGGCCCACTGGAAATTGAAGCCGCCCAGGTGGCCGCTGACGTCGAGCACTTCACCGACGAAGTACAGGCCAGGGCTTTTCAGCGACTCCATGGTCTTGGACGAGACTTCGCGGGTATCGACGCCGCCCAGGGTCACTTCGGCGGTGCGATAGCCTTCGGTGCCGGCCGGTACCACCTGCCAGGCGCCGAGCTTGTCGCTGACCTGGAGCAGTTCGGCCGGGGTGTACTGCTTCATCGGCTTGGAGACGAACCAGTGTTCGGCCAGCAGGTTGGCCATTTTCTTGGTGAACAGCTCACCGAGCAGGGTTTTCAGTTCGCTGTTGGGGCGCTCGGCCTGCTGCTGTTGCAGCCAGCCCAGGGCATCGTGCTCGGGCAGCAGGTTGATCTCGACCGTGTCGCCGGCTTCCCAGAACGAAGAAATCTGCAGGATCGCCGGGCCGCTCAGACCGCGGTGGGTGAACAGCAGGTTCTCGCGAAAGCTGGTGCCGTTGCAGCTGGCGACGCAATCGACCGAGGTGCCGGACAGCTCGGTGCAGATGGCCTTGAGCTGCGGCTCGGTGATGGTGAAGGGCACCAGCCCCGCACGGGTCGGCAACAGGCTGTGACCGAACTGGCGGGCGACCTGGTAGCCGAAGCCGGTGGCCCCCAGGGTCGGGATCGACAGGCCGCCGGTGGCGATTACCAGCGACTGGCACTGGAACTGGCCGGCGCTGGTTTCCAGCAGGTAGCCGCCTTCGACCTTCTCGATCTGCTCAATGCGGGTGTCCATGCGCAGTTCGGCGCCGGCGCTGTCGCATTCGTCCAGCAGCATGCCGAGGATGTCGCTGGACTTGTTGTCGCAGAACAGCTGGCCGAGCTTCTTCTCGTGATAGGGCACGGCATGCTTGCCGACCATCTCGATGAAGTCCCACTGGGTATAGCGGGCCAGGGCCGACTTGCAGAAGTGCGGGTTCTGCGAGAGGAAGTTGCCGGGCTCGGTGTACATATTGGTGAAGTTGCAGCGGCCACCGCCGGACATCAGGATCTTCTTGCCCGGCTTGTTGGCGTGGTCGAGCAGCAGCACCTGGCGGCCGCGGCCGGCGGCGGTCAGGGCACACATCAGGCCGGCGGCGCCGGCGCCAATGATGATCACTTCGGTGGAACGCACTGCAAAATCCTCGGAATCGGTGGTGATAACTATCGCGGGGCAAGCCCCCACCGACAACCCGGTTGGAGCGGGCGTGCCCCCCCATAAGGCCCGCCCGAACAACAAACACAGACGAATCGCCCGCGCCACCAGCGGCCCATGATCTTGCCGCTGTTGAGCCGCTGCAGCGCCTGCTTGGCCACTGCCCGCTCCACGGCGACAAACGCCTGGAAGTCGAAAATGGCGATCTTGCCGACCTGGGTGCCCGGCAGTCCGGCTTCACCGGTCAGGGCGCCGAGAATGTCGCCCGGGCGCAGTTTGTCCTTGCGTCCGGCGGCGATGCACAGGGTGCTCATGACCGGCAGTAGCGGCGCGCCGTTCTGGGCCTTGAGGCTGTCCAGCTGTTCCCAGCGCAGGGCGGCCTTCTGCAGGTCTTCGATGGCTTGGGCACGATGGCCTTCGGCCGGCGCGACCAGGCTGATCGCCAGGCCCTTCTCGCCGGCACGACCGGTGCGGCCGACGCGGTGCACGTGGATCTCGGCATCGCGGGCCAGTTCGACGTTGACGACCATGTCCAGGGCATCGATATCCAGGCCACGGGCCGCCACGTCGGTGGCGACCAGTACCGAGAGGCTGCGGTTGGCGAACAGGGTCAGGACCTGGTCACGGTCGCGCTGCTCCAGGTCGCCATGCAGGGCCTGGGCGGCGATGCCCTTGGCCTGCAGGTGCTCGACCAGTTCCTGGCACTGTTGCTTGGTGAAGCAGAACGCCACGCAGGACTGCGGGCGGAAGTGCCCGAGCACCTTGCTTACGGCCTCCATGCGCTGCTCGGGGGCGATTTCGAAGAAGCGCTGCTCGATCTGGCTGTCGGCGTGCAGGGCTTCGACCTTCACGGTCTGTGGGTCACGCATGAAAGCGGCGGCCAGTTGCTTGATGCCGGCCGGGTAGGTGGCCGAGAACAGCAGGGTCTGACGACGCTTCGGGGTTTGGCCGATGATGTCGGCGATAGCGTCGTAGAAGCCCATGTCGAGCATGCGGTCGGCTTCGTCGAGCACCAGGGTGTTGAGCCCGTCGAGCACCAGGGTGCCTTTGCTCAGGTGCTGCTGCACGCGGCCCGGAGTGCCGACGATGATGTGCGCACCGTGTTCCAGCGAGGCGATCTGCGGGCCGAGGGCGACGCCGCCGCACAGGGTCAGGATCTTGATGTTGTCTTCGGCGCGGGCCAGGCGGCGCAGTTCCTTGGCCACCTGGTCGGCCAGCTCGCGAGTCGGGCACAGCACCAGGGCCTGGCAGCCGAAGTAGCGCGGGTTGATCGGGTTGAGCAGGCCGATGCCGAAGGCAGCCGTCTTGCCGCTACCGGTCTTGGCCTGGGCGATCAGGTCCGCGCCCTTGAGGATTACCGGCAGGCTCTGGGCCTGGATCGGGGTCATCTGGGCGTAGCCGAGGGCGTCCAGGTTGGCCAGCATGGCGGTGGACAGCGGCAAGGTGGCGAAGGCGGTGGCAATGGTGGTCACGAGACGGGCCTGCAAAACAAAATGTCGCGCAGTGTACCAGTCTCGTGGCCATTAGCCCTAAGGCTCGATCTCCGGTTCCGGACGAGGGGCACGCCTTCCGTCCGTACTGGACAGCTGCATGAAGATCGCCGCCGCCAGCATCGCCATCAGACCGATGGTCAGGAAGGTCAGCTGGAAGGCGCCCAGGGTGCTTTCCACCCCCTCGGCACTGCCGGCGGCGCTGAAGCCGCCGAGCAGGGCGCCGGCGCAGGCCACCCCAAGGCTCAGCGACAGCTGCGCCACCACCGACAGCAGGCTGTTGCCGCTGCTGGCATTGGCATCGTCGAGGTCGATCAGGGTGACCGTGTTCATCGCCGTGAACTGCATGGAGTTCACGGCGCCCAGCAGGCCGAGCTGGAACAGCAGCAGGGCATAGGGCGTCTGTTCGTCCACCAGGCCGAGGCTGGCCAGCAGCAAGCCGAGCAGCAAGGTGTTGCCGGTGAGGATGGTGCGGTAGCCGAAGCGCTCGATCAGGGGCCGGGCGATCGACTTGGCCAGCATCGCCGCCGCCGCCAGGGGGATCATGCTCATGCCCGCCTCGGCGGGCGAATAGCCCAGGGCCACCTGCAGCAGCAAGGGCACCAGGAACGGCAGGGCGCCGCTGCCCAGGCGGGCGAACAGGTTGCCGAGGATGCCGACCGAAAAGGTCCGGGTGCGGAACAGCCGGGGCGAGAACAGCGGATCGTCGACGCTGCCCGCCCGCAGCCAGTAGGCCGCGAGGCAGGCCATGCCGGCGAACAGCAGCAACATCACCCGCAGGTGTGGCAGGTGCAGTTCGCCCAGCCCCTCCATGGCGATGGTGATCAGCACCATGGCCGCGCCGAACAGGACAAAGCCCACCCCGTCGAAGGGCGTGCGTTCACTGCCACGCAGGTCCGGAATGAAGCGCCACACCGCATAGCAGCCGACCACGCCGACCGGCAGGTTGAGCAGGAAGATCCAGTGCCAGCTGAGAATCTCCACCAGCCAGCCGCCCATGGTCGGGCCCAGCAGCGGGCCGAGCAGGCCGGGAATGGTGATGAAACTCATGATCCGCACCAGTTCCGAGCGCGGGTAGGCACGCAGCACCACCAGGCGTCCGACCGGCAGCATCAGTGCGCCCCCCAGGCCCTGGACCACCCGCGCCGCCACCAGCATGCCGAGGCTGCTGGCCAGGGCGCAGAGCAGCGAGCCGAGGCTGAACAGCAGGATCGCGCCGAAGAAGATCCGCTTGGTACCGAAGCGGTCGGCGATCCAGCCGGAGGCGGGGATCAGCAGGGCCACGGTGAGCATGTAGGCAATGATCACCGACTGCATGCGCAGCGGATCTTCGGCCAGGTCGCGGGCCATGGCGGGCAGGGCGGTGTTGAGGATGGTGCCGTCCAGGGACTGCATGAAGAAGGCGATGGCCACCACCCAGGGGATCCAGCGGGCGGTGACGGGGTCCAGCGGGGCGCGGATGGGCATGGCGTGTGGGCTGTCCTTAAGGGCCCTGTCGCGGGGGGCGCCCCCCCCCCCCCCGGGGGGTGGGGGGGGGGGGGGGGCCCCCCCCGCAAGCGGAAAACAAGACAAGCGGAGGCCCAGGGGCAAGCCACACCCCCACACACGACAAA
>NZ_JALRNG020000034.1:0-76712 GCF_030272875.2 Pseudomonas sp. BJa5 | reverse complement strand
TCATCGTCAAGATTAAATTCCGAAACCCCTATCTGCGTACGCAGGTAGGGGTTTTGTCTTTCTGGCTGCCCATTCCTACAGTCAATGGCCCCCCTGTGGGAGCGGCGGTGCGGCGATCCGACTTGCCCCGCGATGCGATGTATCCTGCCGGCTGCCATCGCGGGGCAAGTCGGATCGCCGCACCGCCGCTCCTGCAGCGCTCCCACTAGCCCTACGATCAATGGGTTAGAATACCGCCCTTGTGTTGACTCAGAAGTTCACTATGACCGACCCTGTCGATTCCACCCGGCTCGCCGACTTGCCCCTGGAGCAATTGGTGGGCTGTCATGAATGCGACCTGCTGATGCGCAAGCCTGTGCTCAAGCAGGACGAAAAGGCCCATTGCCCACGCTGTGGCTACGAGCTTTATGCGCACCGCCATAATGTCGTCCAGCGTAGCCTGGCGCTGGTACTCGCCGCCTTGTTGCTCTACATACCCGCCAACTTCCTTCCCATCATGCAACTTCACCTGTTGGGCCAGAGCTCCAACGATACGGTCTGGAGCGGCGTGGTGGGGCTGTACAACACCGGGATGGCTGAAGTGGCAGTGGTGGTGTTCCTCTGCAGCATGGCCATCCCCTTGCTCAAGCTGTTGTGCCAACTGACGGTGCTACTGAGTATTCGCCTGAATATCGGACGCAGTTACGGCCTGTTGATTTATCGGATTTATCACCATCTGCGCGACTGGGGCATGCTCGAGGTGTATTTCATGGGCGTGCTGGTTGCGATGGTCAAGTTGGTCGAGCTGGCGGAGTTGAGTCTCGGCCTGGGGTTGGCCTGTTTTATCAGTCTGCTGTTGGTTCAGGTGTGGCTGGAGGTGGTGATGTCGCCTCACCAGATCTGGAGTGCTCTATCGGGGGAAGACCTGCATGCGTGCGATTGATGCTGGCATTCTGATTTGTGGCGAGTGCCATGAACTGAATCGCCAGGAGCCGGAGTGTGACGCGCAAACCTGCAGTCGTTGTGGAGCGGTTGTGCATGCACGGCGGCCAAACAGCCTGGCACGAACCTGGGCCTTGCTGCTCACCTCGGCAATTCTATACATCCCGGCCAACGTACTGCCGATCATGACAGTGAGTACGCTGGGGCAGGGGGCGCCGGATACCATCATGTCCGGCGTCATCACCCTGATCAAATTCGGCATGTTGCCGATTGCTGCCGTGGTGTTCATTGCCAGCATCCTGGTGCCCACCTTCAAGCTGGTGGGTATCGGGCTGTTGCTCTACTCGGTACAACGCAGGCAGCCGCTGTCTGCCCGGCAACGGATTCTGATGTACCGCTTTATCGAGTTTATCGGACGCTGGTCGATGCTGGATATCTTCGTGATCGCCATTCTGGTGGCGGTGGTGAACTTCGGCAGGATCGCCAGCATCGAAGCAAACCTGGGTGCCGTCGCCTTCGCCAGTGTGGTGATTCTGACGATGCTCGCTGCAGTAACTTTCGATCCCCGACTGATTTGGGATAACACGGAGTCGGATGACGACCATGAGTGATTTGCCTACGGCTAAAACCCGCCCAGCTTCGAACTGGTCGGCTATATGGATATTGCCTCTGATCGCCCTGGTCATTGGTGGCTGGCTTGGCTGGCAGGCTTACCGCGAGTCCGGGGTGAATATCCAGGTTCGCTTTGAAAGTGGAGAGGGCATCGTCGCCAACAAGACCGAGGTGGTCTACAAGGGCATGTCGGTGGGCAAGGTGAAGGAGCTGGTGCTGGATGCCAAGGGCAGCAACACCGGTGTGATCGCCACCATCGAAATGAACAAGGAGGCCGAGCCTCACATGAACACCGGCACCCGGTTCTGGCTGGTCAAGCCGAGTGTCAGCCTTGCCGGTATCACCGGTCTGGAAACCCTGGTATCCGGTAACTACATTGCGGTGAGCCCGGGTGAGGGCGAGCCGACCAAGCGCTTCAAGGCGCTGGCCGAGGCGCCTCCGCTCTCGGATACCGAACCTGGCTTGCACCTGACGCTCAAGGCTGACCGCCTCGGCTCGCTCAATCGCGACAGCCCGGTGTTCTATAAGCAGATCCAGGTGGGTCGGGTGAAAAGCTATCGCTTGGCCGAAGACCAGGCAACGGTGGAGATCAAGGTCTTCATCGAGCCGGCCTACACCAGCCTGGTGCGCAAACACACGCGCTTCTGGAACGCCAGTGGCGTCAGCATCGATGCCGACCTCACCGGGGTCAAGGTGCGCAGCGAGTCGCTGTCCAGCATCGTTGCCGGCGGTATCGCCTTTGCCACACCCGAGCACCGCAAGGACAGCCCGCCGACCGATCCTGGCCTGCCATTCCGCCTCTATGAGGACTTCGACGATGCCCAGGCAGGCATCCGCGTCAAGGTCAAGCTGGGCGACTTCGAAGGTCTGCAGGCCGGGCGTACGCCGGTCATGTACAAAGGTATCCAGGTCGGCTCGTTGAAGGCCCTGAAGGTCGACGGCGACCTGACCAGCGCCATGGCCGAGCTGACCCTCGACCCGCTGGCCGAAGATTATCTGGTGGAAGGTACGCAGTTCTGGGTGGTCAAGCCGTCCATCTCGCTGGCAGGTATTACTGGCCTGGAGGCCCTGGTCAAAGGTAACTACATCGCCATCCGCCCGGGAGACAAGGGCGCTTCGCCACAGCGCGAGTTCGAGGCGCGGCCCAAGGCACCGCCGCTGGACCTCAAGGCGCCGGGGCTGCACCTGGTGCTGTTCAGCGACAACCTCGGCTCGCTGGAGGTCGGCAGCCCGATTCTCTATCGCCAGGTCAAGGTCGGTACCGTGCAGAGCTACCAGTTCTCCAAGAAGAGCAAACGCCTGTTGATCGGTGTGCACATCGAGAAAGAGTACGCCGGCCTGGTCAACGGCTCGACACGCTTCTGGAATGCCAGCGGTATCACCCTCACCGGTGGTCTCTCGGGTATCCAGATCAAGAGCGAGTCGCTGCAGAGCCTGATGGCCGGCGGTATCGCTTTCGATACACCGACCCCGAACGTGCCGCTCAAGCGTCGCATCCCGAGTTTCCGCCTGCATGAGAGCCAGGAAGACGCCAATCGCAGTGGCACCACCGTGACCATTCGCGTCGAGCGCGCGGACGGCCTCAAGGTCGGTACGCCTGTTCGCTTCAAGGGGCTGGATATCGGCAAGGTCGAGCAGGTCGATCTGACCGATGATCTGCAGGCGGTGGTGCTCAAGGCGCGTATTACCGAGGTGCCGGAGCGCATCGCCCGTGAAGGCACGCAGTTCTGGGTGGTCAAGCCTGCCCTGGGTATCGTCAAGACGGCCAACCTGGAAACCCTGGTGACAGGCCAGTACCTGGAAGTCCAGCCAGCGGTGAAAAACCTCGGCCCGCAGCGCAACTTCACCGCATTGGCCCAGGCACCGGATTTCTCGGCCCGTGAACCAGGCCTTGCGCTGGTGCTCAGTGCCCCGCGCCGTGGATCGATCAAGCCGGGTGTACCGGTCACCTACCGGGAAATTCCAGTAGGCAAGGTGACGGGCTTCGAGCTTGGCCAGACGGCAGACCGGGTGTTGATCCGCATCCTGATCGAACCGCGCTATGCCGCGCTGGTGCGTGGTGGCAGCCGTTTCTGGAACAGCAGTGGCTTCGGCTTCGACTTCGGTCTGTTCAAGGGCGCGACCGTGCGTACCGAGTCGCTGGAAACCCTGATCGAGGGCGGTATTGCCTTCGCGACGCCGGAAGGCGAGAACATGGGTAATCCAGCCAGGCCCCAGCAGACCTTTGCCTTGTTCGATGAGGCAGAGCCTGAATGGCTGCAGTGGGCGCCGAAGATTCAGATCGGCAAGTGATGTAAACGATCGCGGGGCAAGCCCGCTCCTATGGTAGGAGCGGGCTTGCCCCGCGATGTTTTGCCAGCACAAGCCAAATCGCAGGCAATAAAAAACCGACCCTGAGGTCGGTTTTTTAACAAGCGTGTCGCTTAGGCAGCTGCAGCTTCTTTCAGCGCCTTGATGTGGCCATTCAGACGGCCTTTATGGCGAGCAGCCTTGTTCTTGTGGATGATGCCTTTATCGGCCATACGGTCGATAACTGGAACAGCCAGGATGTAAGCAGCTTGCGCTTTTTCGGCGTCTTTTGCGTCGATGGCTTTAACTACATTCTTGATGTAGGTACGAACCATGGAACGCAGGCTGGCGTTGTGGCTGCGACGCTTCTCAGCCTGTTTTGCACGTTTTTTGGCGGAAGGTGAGTTGGCCACCGTCGAGCTCCTCGAAAGACTTGGTAAATAGCAAACAAAATAGGCCGCGAATCATGCCGATGAGTTGATCGGTTGTCAAGGGCACTTGCTCGGTTCCGCTGAGTGGTTGTTCTGAACAAGGGAGAGATTCCCTTCTGCGGTACGACCTGTAAACTCGGGAGCTTTGCTCTGCTTGCGTTGCGGCGCGGAGTATCGCACAACTGCGTGCGTTGCGGCACAGCCCTTTATCTTCTGGCGTGAAAAACTTTCGATGAATCTTCTGAAATCCCTGGCCGCCGTCAGTTCCATCACCATGGTTTCACGGGTGCTGGGCTTTGTGCGCGACACCATCCTGGCGCGGGTGTTTGGCGCCGGCATCGCCACCGACGCCTTCTTCATTGCCTTCAAACTGCCCAACCTGCTGCGGCGGATCTTCGCCGAGGGCGCGTTTTCCCAGGCGTTCGTGCCGATCCTGGCCGAGTACAAGACCCAGCAGGGCGATGAGGCGACACGCACCTTCATCGCCTATGTCAGCGGCTTGCTGACCCTGGCCCTGGCCCTGGTCACCGCCCTGGGCATCCTGGCCGCCCCCTGGGTGGTGTGGGTAACCGCCCCCGGCTTTGTCGACAGCGCCGAGAAGTACGAGCTCACCACCGCCCTGCTGCGTGTCACCTTTCCTTATATATTGCTGATCTCGCTGTCGTCGCTGGCCGGCGCCATCCTCAACACCTGGAACCGTTTTTCGGTGCCGGCCTTCGTGCCGACCCTGCTGAATGTGGCGATGATCGGCTTCACCCTGTTCCTGACGCCGTATTTCGATCCGCCGATCATGGCCCTGGCCTGGGGCGTGCTGGCCGGTGGCCTGGCTCAGCTGCTGTACCAACTGCCGCACCTGAAGAAGATCGGCATGCTGGTGCTGCCGCGCCTGAACCTTCGCGATTCCGGCGTATGGCGTGTGCTCAAGCAGATGCTGCCGGCCATCCTCGGCGTCTCGGTCAGTCAGATATCGCTGATCATCAACACCATTTTCGCCTCGTTCCTGGTGGCAGGCTCGGTATCCTGGATGTACTACGCCGACCGTCTGATGGAGTTGCCATCCGGGGTGCTGGGCGTGGCCCTGGGCACCATCCTGCTGCCGACCCTGGCCAAGACCTACGCCAACCGCGACCGTCATGAGTATTCGCGGATCCTCGACTGGGGCCTGCGCCTGTGTTTCCTGCTGGTGCTGCCTTGCACCCTGGCCATGGCGATCCTCGCCGAACCGCTGACCGTGGCCTTGTTCCAGTACGGCAAGTTCACCGCCCACGACGCCGCCATGACCCAGCGCGCCCTGATCGCCTATTCGGTAGGCCTGCTGGCGATCATTCTGGTCAAGGTGCTGGCACCAGGCTTCTATGCCCAGCAGAACATTCGTACTCCGGTTAAAATCGCCGTATTCACCCTGGTCTGCACCCAGGTGTTCAACCTGCTGTTCATCACCCACTTGCAGCACGCCGGCCTGGCCCTGGCCATCAGCCTTGGCGCCTGCCTGAATGCCGGCTTGTTGTACTGGAAGCTGCGCCAGCAGCAACTGTTCCAGCCCCAGCCGGGCTGGACCCGGTTCCTGCTCAAGCTGGTGCTGGCGGTGGTGTTGATGTCGGCGGTGCTGCTGGTGGGAATGCACTACATGCCGGCCTGGGAGCAAGGGCAGATGCTTGAGCGCTTCCTGCGCCTGGGCGCGCTGATCCTGGCCGGTGTGGTGACGTATTTCGGCAGTTTGTTCGTGTTCGGCTTCCGCCCCCGCGACTTTGCCCGCAAGGCGTTGCATTGAGTCGCGGGCACGCCCGGACGTCGGTTTTATCGGTTCCGCACCACGGGGTTACGCTGCTGCCTGTCACCAGCGCCCGGGTGTGGTTATAATCGACCACTTTATGAGCAAGAAGCGCGTTATGCAGCTGGTTCGAGGCCTTCACAACCTGCGCCCCCAGCACCGGGGCTGTGTCGCCACTATTGGCAACTTCGACGGTGTTCACCGTGGCCACCAGGCAATCCTGGCGCGCCTGCGTGAGCGTGCGGCAGAGCTGGGCGTACCCAGCTGCGTGGTGATTTTCGAGCCACAACCGCGCGAATACTTCGCCCCCGACACCGCGCCGGCGCGTCTGGCCCGCCTGCGCGACAAGGTCGCCCTGCTGGCGGCCGAAGGCGTGGACCGGGTGTTGTGCCTGTCGTTCAACCAGCGCCTGAGCAAACTCAGTGCCGCCGAGTTCGTCGACACCATCCTGGTCGACGGCCTGGGCGTGAAACACCTGGAAGTCGGTGACGATTTCCGCTTCGGTTGCGACCGGGTCGGCGACTTCGAGTTTCTCCAGCAGGTCGGGCTGAGCCAGGGGTTCACCGTCGAGGCCGCGCAAACGGTCGAGCTCGATAGCCTGCGGGTCAGCAGCACGCAAGTGCGCCAGGCCCTGGCCAAGGCCGATTTCGCCCTGGCCGAGCGCCTGCTGGGGCGTCCGTTCCGCATCAGCGGTCGGGTGCTGCACGGGCAGAAGTTGGCGCGCCAGCTGGGCACGCCGACCGCCAACATACAACTCAAGCGTCATCGCGTGCCCCTGACCGGTGTCTACCTGGTCAGCGTCGAACTCGATGGCAAGGCCTGGCCGGGTGTCGCCAACATCGGCGTGCGGCCTACCGTTTCCGGTGATGGCAGTGCCCACCTGGAAGTGCATCTCCTGGACTTTGCCGGCGATCTCTATGGCCGGCGCCTGACGGTGGAGTTCCACCACAAGCTGCGTGAAGAGCAGCGTTTCGCCTCCCTGGAGGCGCTGAAGTCGGCGATCGATGCGGATATCGCCGCCGCACGTGCCCATTGGCACGCTCAACCGCTAACGAAGAGCCTGAAATGACCGACTATAAAGCCACGCTAAACCTTCCGGACACAGCCTTCCCGATGAAGGCCGGCCTGCCACAGCGCGAACCGCAGATCCTGCAGCGCTGGGACAGCATTGGCCTGTACCAGAAGCTGCGCGAAATTGGCAAGGATCGTCCGAAGTTCGTGCTGCACGACGGCCCGCCCTACGCCAACGGCAAGATCCACATCGGTCATGCGCTGAACAAGATTCTCAAGGACATGATTGTCCGCTCCAAGACCCTGTCCGGCTTCGACGCCCCTTATGTACCGGGCTGGGACTGCCACGGCCTGCCGATCGAGCACAAGGTCGAAGTGACCCACGGCAAGCACCTGAGCGCCGACCAGACCCGCGAACTGTGCCGCGCCTACGCCGCCGAGCAGATCGAAGGGCAGAAGACCGAGTTCATCCGCCTGGGTGTGCTGGGCGACTGGGACAACCCCTACAAGACCATGAACTTCGCCAACGAGGCCGGTGAAATCCGCGCCCTGGCCGAGATGGTCAAGCACGGCTTCGTGTTCAAGGGCCTGAAGCCCGTGAACTGGTGCTTCGATTGCGGTTCGGCCCTGGCCGAGGCCGAAGTCGAATACGCCGACAAGAAATCCCAGACCATCGACGTCGCCTTCCAGGCGGTCGACGAGGACAAGCTGGCCGCCGCATTCGGCCTGGCGTCGCTGGCCAAGCCTGCGTCCATCGTGATCTGGACCACCACCCCGTGGACCATTCCGGCCAACCAGGCGCTGAACATCCACCCGGAGTTCAAGTACGCCCTGGTCGACACTGGCGACAAACTGCTGGTGCTGGCTGAAGAGCTGGTCGAATCCTGCCTCAAGCGCTATGCGCTGGAAGGTTCGGTGATCGCCACCGCACCGGGCTCGGCCCTGGAACTGATCAATTTCCGTCACCCGTTCTACGATCGCCTGTCGCCGGTGTACCTGGCCGACTACGTCGAGTTGGGCGCCGGTACCGGCGTGGTTCACTCCGCACCTGCCTACGGTGAAGACGACTTCGTCACCTGCAAGCGCTACGGCATGGTCAACGACGATATCCTCACCCCGGTGCAGAGCAACGGCGTGTACGTGCCGTCGCTGGAGTTCTTCGGCGGCCAGTTCATCTGGAAAGCCAACCCGGCCATCGTCGACAAGCTGTCGGAAGTCGGTGCGCTGCTGCACACCGAAACCATCAGCCACAGCTACATGCACTGCTGGCGCCACAAGACCCCGCTGATCTACCGCGCCACCGCGCAGTGGTTCGTCGGCATGGACAAGCAGCCCGACAACGGCGAGACCCTGCGCAAGCGCGCGGTCAAGGCCATCGAAGAAACCAAGTTCGTCCCGGCCTGGGGCCAGGCGCGCCTGCACGCGATGATCGCCAACCGTCCCGACTGGTGCATTTCGCGCCAGCGTAACTGGGGCGTACCAATTCCGTTCTTCCTCAACAAACAGACCGGCGAGCTGCACCCGCGCACCGTCGAGCTGATGGAAGTAGTGGCCAAGCGCGTCGAGCAGGAAGGTATCGAAGCCTGGTTCAAGATGGACGCTGCCGAACTGCTCGGTGACGAAGCCGGCCAGTACGACAAGATTGCCGATACCCTCGACGTCTGGTTCGACTCCGGTACCACCCACTGGCACGTACTGCGTGGCTCGCACAATATCGGCCACGAGACCGGCCCGCGCGCCGACCTGTACCTGGAAGGTTCCGACCAGCACCGCGGCTGGTTCCATTCCTCGCTGCTGACCGGCTGCGCCATCGACAACCATGCGCCGTACCGCGAGCTGCTGACTCACGGTTTCACCGTCGACGAGAACGGCCGCAAGATGTCCAAGTCGCTGGGTAACACCATCGAGCCGCAGAAGGTCAACGACACCCTGGGTGCCGACATTCTGCGCCTGTGGGTCTCGGCCACCGACTACTCCGGCGAGATGGCAGTTTCCGAGCAGATCCTGCAGCGCAGCGCCGACGCCTACCGGCGGATCCGCAACACCGCGCGCTTCCTGCTTTCCAACCTGACCGGCTTCGACCCGGCCCGCGACCTGCTGGCCAACGAAGACATGCTGGCGCTGGACCGCTGGGCGGTCGACCGTACCCTGCTGCTGCAGCGCGAACTGGAAGAGCACTACGGCGAATACCGTTTCTGGAACGTCTACTCGAAGGTCCACAACTTCTGCGTGCAGGAGCTGGGTGGCTTCTACCTGGACATCATCAAGGACCGCCAGTACACCACCGGCGCCAACAGTGTTGCCCGCCGTTCCTGCCAGACCGCGCTGTACCACATCAGCGAGGCGCTGGTGCGCTGGATCGCGCCGATCCTGGCCTTCACCGCCGACGAACTGTGGCAGTACCTGCCGGGCGAGCGCAACGAATCGGTCATGCTCAACACCTGGTACCAGGGCCTGAGCGAGCTGCCTGAAGGCTTCGAGCTGGGCCGCGCCTACTGGGACCGCGTCATGGCGGCCAAGGCGGCGGTCAACAAGGAACTGGAGAACCAGCGTTCGGCCAAGGCCATCGGTGGCAACCTGCAAGCCGAAGTCACCCTGTTCGCCGACGACGCCCTGAGCGCCGACCTGGACAAACTGGGCGACGAGCTGCGCTTCGTGCTGATCACCTCGGCCGCCAGCGTTGCACCGTTCGTGCAGGCACCGGCTGACGCGGTCGAGACCGAAGTACCTGGCCTGAAGTTGAAAGTGGTCAAGTCCGGTCATGCCAAGTGCGGTCGCTGCTGGCACTTCCGCGCCGACGTCGGCGTGAATCCGGAGCATCCGGAAATCTGTGCCCGTTGCGCCGACAACATCAGCGGCAACGGCGAGGTGCGTCACTATGCCTAACCCTGCTACGGGGCGCTTCGGGCGCCTCGGCTGGCTCTGGCTGAGCCTGCTGGTCCTGGTCCTCGACCAGGCCAGCAAGGTCTACTTCGAAGGCGCGCTGAGCCTGTACCAGCAGATCGTGGTCATCCCTGACTACTTCAGCTGGACCCTGGCCTACAACACCGGCGCCGCCTTCAGCTTCCTGGCCGACAGTTCCGGCTGGCAGCGCTGGTTGTTCGCCCTGATCGCCCTGGTGGTCAGTGCCGTGCTGGTGGTCTGGCTCAAGCGCCTGGGGCGTGGCGAGACGTGGCTGGCGATCGCGCTGGCGCTGGTGCTCGGCGGTGCCCTGGGCAACCTGTATGACCGCATCGTGCTGGGCCACGTCGTCGACTTCATCCTGGTGCACTGGCAGAACCGCTGGTATTTCCCGGCCTTCAACCTGGCCGACAGCGCCATTACCGTGGGTGCGGTGATGCTGGCGCTGGACATGTTCAAGAGTAAAAAGTCCGGAGAACCCGTCCATGACTGAGACCCGTATCGGCCAGAACACCGAAGTGAAGCTGCACTTCGCCCTGCACCTGGAAAACGGCGATACCGTCGACAGCACCTTCGACAAGGCACCGGCGGTGTTCAAGGTCGGTGATGGCAACCTGTTGCCAGGCTTCGAGGCGGCGCTCTTCGGCTTCAAGGCCGGCGACAAGCGCACCGTCATCGTCGCGCCGGAAAACGCCTTCGGCCAGCCCAACCCGCAGAATGTGCAAATCATGCCGCGGGCGCAGTTCAACGACATGGAGCTGTCCGAAGGGCTGCTGGTCATTTTCAACGACGCTGCCAATGCCGAGCTGCCAGGTGTGGTCAAGGCTTTCGATGACGCCCAGGTGACCATCGACTTCAACCACCCGCTGGCCGGCAAGACCCTGAACTTCGAGGTGGAAATCCTCGAAGTCACGGCACTTTGAGTCCGGAGCCGAGCATGCAAATCAAACTCGCCAACCCCCGTGGTTTCTGCGCGGGCGTGGACCGGGCGATCGAGATCGTCAACCGCGCGCTGGAAGTCTTCGGCCCGCCGATCTATGTGCGCCACGAAGTGGTGCACAACAAGTTCGTGGTCGAGGACCTGCGCAACCGTGGCGCCATCTTCGTCGAGGAACTCGACCAGGTGCCGGACGATGTCATCGTCATCTTCAGCGCCCATGGCGTCTCCCAGGCCGTACGCCAGGAAGCCGCCGGTCGTGGCCTGAAGGTGTTCGACGCCACCTGTCCGCTGGTCACCAAGGTCCATATCGAAGTGGCCAAGTACAGCCGCGACGGCAAGGAATGCATCCTCATCGGCCACGCCGGTCACCCGGAAGTGGAAGGCACCATGGGGCAGTATGACGCCAGCAATGGAGGCTCCATCTACCTGGTCGAAGACGAGAAAGATGTCGCTGCCCTGCAGGTGCGCGATCCGCAGCGCCTGGCCTTCGTAACCCAGACTACCCTGTCGATGGACGACACCAGCCGGGTGATCGATGCCCTGCGGGCGCGTTTCCCGGATATCGGCGGGCCGCGCAAGGACGACATCTGCTACGCCACCCAGAACCGCCAGGATGCGGTCAAGCAACTGGCTGACGAGTGCGATGTGGTGTTGGTGGTCGGCAGCCCGAACAGCTCCAACTCCAACCGCCTGCGTGAGCTGGCCGAGCGCATGGCGACCCCGGCCTACCTGATCGACGGTGCCGAAGATCTGCAGAAGAGCTGGTTCGACGGTGTCGAGCGTATCGGCATCACCGCCGGTGCCTCGGCGCCGGAAGTGCTGGTGCGTGGCGTGATCCAGCAACTGCGCGAATGGGGCGCGACCGGTGCCGAAGAGCTCGATGGACGTGAAGAGAACATCACCTTCTCGATGCCCAAGGAGCTGCGCGTCCGCTCAGTGAGCTGAAGGCGCCGCCGCGCACAGCGGGTGCGTCATCAGGTCTTCGCGCAAGCTGATCCTGCCGCTGGCCGACAGCACCACCTGGTAGTGACTGAGCGCTTCGGGACGCTGGCAAACATGCAGCGTCCCGGCCTGGAAACCGCCTCCCTCCAGCAGAGGGACACCCAGCCCGTTGAAACGCACCTGCCGGGCCACCGGTTGGTTTCCGACAATGGCCGCGCGCTTTTCCCGGCGCCATTCATGCAGCAATTGCGGGGTGTCCTGTTCCAGGGTCATCCGCCAGCCATTACTCCAATCCCCATCCAGTGCCTGCAGGCGCACTCCGGTGTTCCTCAGCAACGCTTCGCTGCGCGCTGTGCGCAACGCCTGGGCGAGATCCCTGGCCGCCGCTTGCCTGTGTAGTCCTTCGGTCATCGTGCTGTAGGCCGGGATACCTAGCTGAACCAACACCCCTAACAGCGCCGTCGCGAACAAGATTTGTATCAGTGTTACGCCCTGTTGCTTCACCGTGCATTCCTCCCTGGAAGTGCTTCGCTATAGGTTCGAGGCCTTGGCTTGCGACGTCCAGTCGGCGCAATTGGCCAGGGCCTGTGGAAAAGTCTCGGGAGGTTGGCCATGGATGGCTGGCGACAACAGGGCATGACCCTGATCGAAGTACTGCTGGCGATGGCATTGCTGGGCGTGGGCCTGTTTGCCGCTGCTGGTTTGCAACTGCGCGCCTTGCAGGCCACTGACAGTGCCTTGCGCGCAACCCAGGCAGCGTACCTGAACCATGGTGTTTTCGAGCAGGCCCGCGCCGTCGGGGCGCCGCGTGATGACGATAACCACGCCGAACTGCAAGGAAGGCTGGCGCCATGAGTCGGCAGTCGGGGTTCGGCCTGCTGGAGGTCATGCTTGCGTTGAGCCTGGGGTTGGTGCTGCTGGCGGGCAGCGGTCATCTGTTCCTCGCCGCCAGCCAGTCGTGGCTGGCGCAAAGTGTCGCGGCGCAATTGCAGGAGGACGCGCGCCAGGCACTGCAGCGTCTGGCCCAGGATATTCGTATGGCCGGCATGTTCGGTTGCCTGGATCCCGGGGCTATCGACTTTGTCGACCCGGCAGCTGCCGATGCCTTTACCCGCCCGGTAGAGCTCACCCGGGCGGCCGATGGCCGCCTGCAACGCCTGACCCTGATCAGTGCCGAGGTGACCCAGGCCAGCGGCCGGCCCAACTGGACGATGGTGACCGACTGTCGTTCGGTGGCCAGCGTGCACACGGGTGACGTAACGCCGGGCGCTGGCCAGTTCGCCATCGCTATCCGGCGCCAGGATTACCGGCTGGTTGGCGAACAGCTGTACCTCGGTAGTGGAGCCAGCAATGCCGTGCTGGTGGACGGTGTCGCCGACCTGCGGGTAGAGCTGGTCAGGAACAGGACCCAAGCGGTTTCAGGCATGCACCTGACCTTGACCATGAACGATCCGCACGGACGTGTCAGGCCGCAGACCTATCGAATGAACGTGGCGCTGGGCAACCCGGTGAGCGGCTCGTGAAGGTCAAGCGACAGCGAGGCCTGGTACTGCTGCTTTGCCTGGTGCTGACCCTGATGCTGGGCATGCTCGGGGTGTCGGTGATGGGTTCTGCTACCCAGCAGGCACGCATGGCGCGCAACCTGCTGGCCTCCTTGCAGGTCTTCGAACAGGCACAGCAAGGTTTGCTGTTGGCAGAGGCCAGGGTGCAGGAACAGGCATGGCCGCCTTGCAGCTTTTGCCTGCCGCCCCCCGAGGCAGGGCACGTGGTTGCAGCCGGGATACATGCCGGTGCCGGCGCAAGTTCCGGGCTGGACTGGCAGGCCGGGGAGAAGGGCTTCTATCTCATTCAGTTTCTGGGGCAGAGCAACAGGGTCCGGCTGATGCCGCCAGGGCAGGACACCAACCTGTACCGCATCACCGCCGTACATCGCCAGGGCGCGGCCCGCAACGTGCTGGAGTCCGTCGTTGCCCAGCCGGTCGCGGGCGGGCAATGGCAGCGGATCGTCTGGCGTCAGCTGCATTAGGAGGCAAGTCAATGAACACACAGCACGGCATCAGCCTGATCGAACTGTTGATTGTCATCGCCGTGGTCGGCATTCTGGCGAGCATTGCCTACCCCGGTTACCGCGAGCAGCTGAAAACATCTGCACGCACGGAAGTTGTCGGCCTGTTGTTCGAGAGTGCGCAACAGTTGGAGCGCCATTACGCGCGCGCTGGCCAGTACAGCGACAGTGAGGCCGTGGTGACGCCGCTGAGCAACGGTACGGCGCACTACGCACTGCAGGCGGTGCGCGACGAGCAATCCTTCACCCTCCAGGCACGACGCCGACCGGGTGGCCTGATGATGGACGATGCGTGCGCCGACTATGCGCTCGATCAGGCAGGTGTACGCAGCAACCCTGGCAGCGCCGAACAGGCCCCGGGCGGATGCTGGGGTGGTTGACGCTTTTTACTTCAGACGTTGGATCGATAGATGACCAAGCAAGTAGTGATTGTCGGTGGCGGGGTGATCGGCCTGCTGACCGCGTTCAACCTGGCGGCCGAGGTCGAGCAGGTGGTGCTGTGTGATCGCGGCGCGCTGGGCCAGGAGTCTTCCTGGGCCGGTGGCGGCATTGTTTCGCCGCTTTATCCGTGGCGCTACAGCCCGGCCGTGACCGCGCTGGCGCACTGGTCGCAGGATTTTTATCCACAGCTGGGTGAGAGACTGTTCGCCAGCACCGGCGTGGACCCCGAAGTGCACACCACCGGCCTTTACTGGCTGGACCTGGAAGACGAAGCCGAGGCACTGGCCTGGGCCAAGCGGGAAGGGCGGCCGTTGAGCGCCGTGGATATCTCGGCCACCTATGATGCCGTGCCGGTACTGGGTGCCGGTTTCAAGCGGGCCATCTACATGGCAGGCGTCGCCAATGTGCGCAATCCGCGCCTGGTCAAGTCGCTCAAGGCGGCCTTGCAGGCCCTGCCGAACGTGAGCATTCGCGAGCACTGCGAAATCACCGGGTTCAGCCAGGAGGCTGGGCGGATCACTGGTGTCGAGACCACCGCGGGGCCAATCGCGGGCGATCGCGTGGTGCTCACTGCCGGCGCCTGGAGTGGTGACCTGTTGCGCCCGCTGGGCCTGGAGCTGCCGGTCGAGCCGGTCAAGGGACAGATGATCCTCTACAAATGCGCCGAGGATTTCCTGCCGAGCATGGTCCTGGCCAAGGGCCGCTATGCCATTCCACGTCGTGATGGCCACATTCTCGTGGGCAGCACCCTGGAGCATGCCGGTTACGACAAGACCCCGACCGATGAGGCGCTGGAAAGCTTGAAGGCGTCGGCCGTCGAGCTGCTGCCGGCCCTGGCCGGGGCCACGCCGGTTGCCCATTGGGCAGGCCTGCGTCCGGGGTCACCCGAGGGCATTCCGTATATCGGTGAAGTGCCGGGTTGGCAGGGCCTGTGGCTGAACTGCGGGCATTACCGCAATGGCCTGGTGCTGGCGCCAGCCTCGTGCCAGCTATTTGCCGACCTGTTGCTGGGGCGTAAGCCGATCATCGACCCGGCGCCTTATGCACCGGCAGGGCGACTGGCGGCCTTGTAGGAGCGGGCTTGCCCCGCGATGCGATGTACCTGATCGTACGCAATCGCGGGGCAAGCCCGCTCCCACCGATCGCGGTCGAAATAGGGGCGTGGGCCTAGCGTTGCGCGCCCGGCCCTTGCTCCAGATGGGCCTGGCTGCAATACCACTGACTGCCCTGGCGCAGGGCGCGGTCGTTGGGCAGGTGCACGCCGCAATGGGCGCAGCGCACCATCTTCAGCGGGTCTTCGAGGCTGTTGTCGGGTGTGGCGGCATTGCTGGCCTTGAACTTGCGCCACAACCAGACGGCGGCGGCAATCAGGGCGATCCAGAAAAGTAGGCGAACCATGGTGTCCAGCTTTGTCAGTGAAGAGCCTTCAGTCTAGGGCTCGGGCAAGAAAAAAGGGAGGCCTTGGCCTCCCTTTATCTGTTGCATGCTCGATCAGTCGAACACGCCGAAGGTCATGTAGCTGAACCAGGAGCGGTCTTCGTTGTTGCCTTCCGCTTCGTGCTCTTCTTCCTCGACGGCATCGCCTTCTTTTGGCAGCAGTTCGGCCGGAATCGCTTCCTTGGCGTCTTCGTACTGCTTGATCACGTCCTGGTTGGCGCGGGTTTCGCCCGGCGGCAGCGGGGTTTCGGTCTCGATCAGGCCCAGGGTGGCCTTGGACAGCCAGGAGCGGTTGTCGGCTTCATCCTGCTTGGGCTGGAACTGGCCGTCGACCAGGCTCGGGTGATCCGGGTAGTTGAGCTTGAGGGTTTCCAGACTGGTGGCCGCCAGTTCGTCCAGGTGCAGGCGCATGTAGGCCTCGGTCATCACCGCCAGGCCGTCGCCGACCGATGGGGTTTCCTGGAAGTTCTCCACTACGTAGCGGCCACGGTTGGCGGCGGCGACGTAGGCCTGACGGGTCAGGTAGTAGTCGGCCACGTGGATCTCGTAGGAGGCCAGCAGGTTGCGCAGGTAGATCATGCGCTGCTTGGCATCCGGCGAGTAGCGGCTGTTGGGGAAGCGGCTGGTCAGCTGGGCGAATTCGTTGTACGAGTCGCGGGCGGCGCCCGGGTCACGCTTGGTCATGTCCAGCGGCAGGAAGCGCGCCAGCAGGCCGCGGTCCTGGTCGAAGGAGGTCAGGCCCTTGAGGTAGTAGGCGTAATCGACGTTCGGGTGCTGGGGATGCAAGCGAATGAAACGCTCGGCAGCCGACTTGGCGGCTTCCGGCTCGGCGTTCTTGTAGTTCGCGTAGATCAGCTCGAGCTGGGCCTGGTCGGCATAGCGGCCGAACGGGTAGCGCGACTCCAGGGCCTTGAGCTTGCTGGTGGCGCTGGTGTAGCTATGGTTGTCCAGGTCGGCCTGCGCCTGCTGGTACAGCTCGGCTTCGCTCAGGTTTTCGTCGACGACTTCCTTCGAAGAACAGGCAGCGGTGAGTCCGAGGATGGCGATCAGCAGCAGGTGTTTCACTTGCATAGCGGCTTGCGTCCCTATGACGGCCGCTGTCTTGGGCGTGGCCGTCCTGTTATGATGAGCACCCCGGCACATTACCCGGGGCAAAAGATGTCGTATTTAACCACAAGCGCGCAGTCGAAACCAAAGGCTGTGCCGCCCGCTGATTCGAGCATGTCCGAGATCATTCAACTTAGCGCAGAGGTGCCGTCCGAATTGGGCGGGCAACGCCTCGACCAAGTCGCCGCCCAATTGTTCGCTGAGCACTCGCGCTCGCGCCTGTCCACCTGGATCAAGGAGGGGCGCCTGACCGTCGATGGCGCCGTCCTGCGTCCGCGCGATATCGTCCACGGCGGCTCGCTGCTGGCCCTGGAGGCCGAGCAGGAAGCCCAGGGCGAGTGGCTGGCCCAGGATATCGAGCTGGATATCGTCTACGAAGACGACCACATCCTGGTGATCAACAAGCCCGCCGGCCTGGTGGTGCACCCGGCTGCGGGCCACGCCGATGGCACCCTGCTCAATGCCCTGCTGCACCATGTACCGGACATCATCAACGTACCGCGTGCCGGCATCGTCCACCGCCTGGACAAGGACACCACCGGTCTGATGGTGGTGGCCAAGACCATCCAGGCGCAGACCCAGCTGGTTGCCCAGTTGCAAAGCCGCAGCGTCAGCCGCATCTATGAATGCATCGTGATCGGCGTGGTCACCGCCGGCGGCAAGATCAACGCACCGATCGGCCGCCATGGCGGGCAGCGCCAGCGCATGGCGGTGACCGAAGGCGGCAAGCCGGCGGTCAGCCACTACCGTGTGCTGGAGCGCTTCCGCTCCCACACCCATGTGCGGGTCAAGCTGGAAACCGGCCGTACCCACCAGATCCGTGTGCACATGGCCCACGTGAACTTCCCGTTGGTCGGCGATCCGGTCTACGGCGGGCGCTTCCGCATTCCGCCAGCCGCCAGTCCAACCATGGTCGAGGCGCTCAAGACCTTCCCGCGCCAGGCCCTGCATGCACGCTTCCTGGAGCTGGATCACCCGGTGACCGGCGAGCGCATGGGCTGGGAGTCGGCGCTGCCGGATGACTTCGTCTGGCTGCTGTCGCTGCTCAAGCAGGACCGCGAGGCGTTCGTCGGATGAGTGAGCTGGCGCACGATTTGCTGATCCCGGACTGGCCAGCGCCAGCCGGGGTGCGTGCGTGCGTCACCACCCGTGCCGGCGGTGTCAGCCTGCCGCCCTATGAAAGCTTCAACCTCGGCGACCATGTGGGCGATGCGCCTGACGCGGTGGCCGAGAACCGTCGACGCCTGACCGCCGAGTTCGGCATCCAGCCGGCCTGGCTCAAGCAGGTGCACGGCGTGGTGGTGGCCGATGCCGACCCAGGCGTGATTGCCGAAGCCGACGCCAGCTGGACGGCCACGCCGGGTATCGCCTGCACGGTGATGACCGCCGATTGCCTGCCGCTGCTGTTCTGCGACCGCGCCGGTACCCGTGTCGCAGCGGCCCATGCCGGCTGGCGCGGGCTGGCCGGCGGGGTGATCGAGGCCACCCTCGAGCGCCTGGCCTTGCCCCCTGAAGAGGTGCTGGTGTGGCTGGGCCCGGCCATTGGCCCGCAAGCCTTCGAGGTCGGCCTGGAAGTGCGCGATGCGTTCACGACCGTTCATCCGGAAACGGCCCAGGCCTTTGTGCCCGGCGCCCGACCGGACAAGCTCATGGCCGACATCTACGCCCTGGCGCGCCTGCGCCTGGCCGCCCGTGGCGTCACCGCGGTGTATGGCGGCGGATTTTGCACCGTCAGCGATCCACGCTTCTATTCTTACCGGCGTACTCCGCAAGGCGGTCGCTTCGCCTCCCTGGTCTGGCTCACGCCACGCTGACCTGGATCAAGCCCGTCGCGCTTGAATCTTCCAGAATCAACCCTATCTAGAAGGGTATCTCTGGCAGGTTTTTCTTCATCAGGTGTGTCCATCGCTCCGGCCTGCCCATAAAGGAAGGTAACTTATGCGAATAGACCGTTTGACCAGCAAGCTCCAACTGGCGTTATCCGACTCCCAATCCCTGGCCGTTGGCATGGACCATCCAGCCATCGAGCCCGCACACCTGCTGCAAGCCCTGATCGATCAGCAAGGTGGTTCGATCAAGCCGCTGCTGATGCAGGTGGGCTTCGACGTCAACAGCCTGCGCAAGGCGTTGAGCAAAGAGCTCGACCAACTGCCGAAAATCCAGAACCCGACCGGCGACGTCAATATGTCCCAGGACCTGGCGCGCCTGCTCAACCAGGCCGACCGCCTGGCCCAGCAGAAGGGCGACCAGTTCATCTCCAGCGAGCTGGTGCTGCTGGCGGCCATGGACGAGAACAGCAAGCTGGGCAAGCTGCTGCTCGGCCAGGGCGTAACCAAGAAAGCCCTGGAAAACGCCATCAGCAACCTGCGCGGCGGCGAGGCGGTCAACGACCCGAACGCCGAAGAGTCGCGCCAGGCCCTGGACAAGTACACCGTCGACCTGACCAAGCGTGCCGAAGACGGCAAGCTCGATCCGGTGATCGGCCGTGACGACGAAATCCGCCGCACCATCCAGGTGCTGCAACGCCGGACCAAGAACAACCCGGTGCTGATCGGTGAGCCTGGCGTGGGTAAAACCGCCATCGCCGAAGGCCTGGCCCAGCGCATCATCAATGGCGAAGTGCCGGATGGCCTCAAAGGCAAGCGTCTGCTGTCGCTGGACATGGGCGCGCTGATTGCCGGGGCGAAGTTTCGCGGTGAGTTCGAAGAGCGCCTCAAGGCACTGCTCAACGAACTGTCCAAGCAGGAAGGGCAGATCATCCTGTTCATCGACGAACTGCACACCATGGTCGGCGCCGGCAAGGGCGAGGGCTCCATGGATGCCGGCAACATGCTCAAGCCGGCCCTGGCCCGTGGCGAGCTGCATTGCGTCGGTGCGACCACGCTGAACGAATACCGTCAGTACATCGAGAAGGACGCAGCCCTTGAGCGGCGCTTCCAGAAAGTGCTGGTGGAGGAGCCGAGCGAGGAAGACACCATCGCCATCCTGCGTGGCCTCAAGGAGCGTTACGAGGTGCACCACAAGGTGGCGATCACCGACGGCGCGATCATCGCCGCGGCCAAGCTCAGCCATCGCTACATCACTGACCGCCAGCTGCCGGACAAGGCCATCGACCTGATCGACGAAGCGGCCAGCCGTATCCGTATGGAGATCGACTCCAAGCCGGAGGTGCTCGACCGCCTGGAACGTCGCCTGATTCAACTGAAGGTCGAATCCCAGGCGCTGAAGAAGGAAGACGACGAGGCCGCCCTCAAGCGCCTGGAGAAGCTCACCGAAGAGATTGCCCGGCTGGAGCGTGAATACGCCGACCTGGAAGAAGTCTGGACTTCGGAAAAAGCCGAGGTACAGGGCTCTGCGCAGATCCAGCAAAAGATCGAGCAGGCACGCCAGGAGCTGGAAACCGCACGGCGCAAAGGCGACCTCAGCCGCATGGCCGAACTGCAGTACGGGGTGATCCCGGATCTGGAGCGCAGCCTGCAGATGGTCGACCAGCACGGCAAGGCCGAGAACCAGCTGCTGCGCAACAAGGTGACCGAAGAGGAAATCGCCGAAGTCGTGTCCAAGTGGACCGGCATCCCCGTGTCCAAGATGCTCGAAGGCGAGCGGGAAAAACTGCTGAAAATGGAAAACCTGCTGCACCAGCGCGTGATCGGTCAGGAAGAGGCCGTTGTCGCGGTCTCCAACGCCGTGCGCCGTTCCCGTGCCGGGCTCTCCGACCCGAACCGGCCAAGCGGCTCGTTCCTGTTCCTCGGCCCGACCGGGGTGGGCAAGACCGAACTGTGCAAGGCGCTGGCGGAGTTCCTGTTCGACACCGAAGAGGCAATGGTGCGGATCGACATGTCCGAGTTCATGGAGAAACACTCCGTGGCCCGCCTGATCGGTGCGCCACCAGGCTACGTCGGCTATGAAGAGGGCGGCTACCTGACCGAGGCGGTGCGGCGCAAACCCTATTCGGTGGTGCTGCTCGACGAGGTCGAGAAGGCCCACCCGGATGTGTTCAACGTGTTGCTGCAGGTGCTCGAAGACGGTCGCCTGACCGACAGTCACGGCCGTACGGTGGATTTCCGCAATACGGTGATCGTGATGACCTCCAACCTGGGCTCCGCGCAGATCCAGGACCTGGTAGGCGATCGCGAGGCGCAGCGCGCTGCGGTGATGGACGCGGTCGGGTCGCATTTCCGTCCCGAGTTCATCAACCGGATCGACGAAGTGGTGGTGTTCGAGCCGCTGGGTCGCGACCAGATCGCCGGCATTACCCAGATCCAGCTGGGTCGCCTGCGCAGCCGCCTGGCCGAGCGCGACCTGAGCCTGGAGCTGAGCGACGAGGCGCTGGATAAACTGATCGCCGTCGGTTACGACCCGGTCTACGGCGCACGGCCACTGAAACGGGCGATCCAGCGCTGGATCGAGAACCCGCTGGCGCAGCTGATCCTGGCGGGCAAGTTCCTGCCGGGCACGGCGATCACCGCCCAGGTAGAGGGTGAGGAAATCGTCTTTGCCTGAGTTTTCACAGGCTTAGATCAAGGCCCCGATTATCGGGGCCTTTTTTTTCTTTGCATTTTTTCTTCAGTGCTTGTAAAGTGCGCCCCGCTGTATGTCACCCCGCAGCTTTCCGGCAAAACTGGAAATCTGAAAAAAAGTTGCAAATCAGTAAGTTGAATGCAAATTAGGGATTGACAAGGGTTTCGAAGGCTGTAGAATACGGCGCCACAGAGACACGAACGCAGCGATGCGAACGGTCGAAGTGTTCGAAGCGGTAGCGATACGGTTTTCGAAATTGCAGTAAATGTTGTAACGAAGTTTGTAGTTCCGCGATAGCTCAGTCGGTAGAGCAAATGACTGTTAATCATTGGGTCCCTGGTTCGAGTCCAGGTCGCGGAGCCAATTTCGGGGTGTAGCGCAGTCCGGTAGCGCGCCTGCTTTGGGAGCAGGATGTCAGGAGTTCGAATCCCCTCACCCCGACCATATTTGGGTCGTTAGCTCAGTTGGTAGAGCAGTTGGCTTTTAACCAATTGGTCGTAGGTTCGAATCCTACACGACCCACCATTTTCGAGCTCGGTTCGCTGGGTTTGGATCTTAAAGGATCAGTTTGCCATTAGCGGCTGGTCAACGAAAAAAAGGCGCCGTAACAGGTGCTTTTTTTTTACCGGGGTGTAGCGCAGTCCGGTAGCGCGCCTGCTTTGGGAGCAGGATGTCAGGAGTTCGAATCCCCTCACCCCGACCATATTCAGAAAGAAGGGCACCTTGCAAAGGGTGCCCTTTTTTCGTTTCTGCAGCCTGGAATATTGCCTGCTACTATCCGGCTAGATTCTGCAAGGGAGCTGCCCCATGACCCTCAAAGCCTCCGTATACATCGCCACCAGCCTCGATGGCTTCATTGCCCGTGAAAGTGGCGAGCTGGACTGGTTGATGGTTGCCACCAGCTCCAGTGACGATCATGGCTATGCCGCCTACATGGCGACCATCGATACCCTGGTCATGGGCCGCAATACCTACGAGAAAGTCCTGACCTTTGGCGACTGGCCGTATCCGCACAAGCGGGTCGTGGTGCTGAGCAGCACCCTGGGCCAGGCTGAAGGTGTCGAAGTCCATCCCGGGCCGATCGCCGACCTGGTGGACTATCTGCACGATACGGGCGCCAAGAGCCTGTACCTGGACGGTGGCCAGGTGATTCAGAGCTTTTTGCGTGAAGGGCGGCTGGATGAACTGACCATTACCCGGATTCCGGTGCTATTGGGCAGTGGCATTCCCCTGTTCGGGGCGTTGGCGGCGGACGTGAAGCTGCAGCACATGCGCAGCACCACATTCGAGAATGGTTTCGTGCAAAGCACCTACCGAGTGCTCAGATAAACCGCGTAGGAGCGGGCTTGCCCCGCGAAGAGGCCGGGGCAGGCAATGCATCAGCAGTGCTCACATCGGCCTGATCGCGGGGCAAGCCCGCTCCTACAGGTACCGCAGAACGTCAGTGCAGCTTCAGGCGCGGCTCGGTACCCCGGCCAATGCGGCTGCCCAGCATCAGCATCAGCGTACGGAACGTGCCGTACAGTGCCATCTGGTGCATGCGGTACAACGACACATAGAACATCCGCGCCAGCCAGCCCTCGAGCATCACGCTACCGGTCAGGTTGCCCATCAGGTTGCCTACCGCCGAGAAACGCGACAGCGAAACCAGCGAGCCGTAGTCACGGTAGGCGTAGGTCGGCAACGGCTTGCCTTCCAGGCGCGCCTTGAACGACTTGACCAGCATCGAAGCCTGCTGGTGAGCCGCCTGGGCCCGTGGCGGCACGTTGCGGTCGCTACCCGGTTGTGGGCAGGCGGCGCAGTCGCCGAAGGCGAAGATGTCGTCGTCCAGGGTGGTCTGCAGGGTAGGGCGCACCACCAGCTGGTTGATCCGGTTGGTTTCCAGGCCGTCGATATCCTTGAGGAAGCCTGGCGCACGGATACCGGCCGCCCAGACTTTCAGGCTGGCCTGGATCACATCGCCATTGCCGGTCTTGAGTTCGGTGGCGGTGACTTCGCTGACCGCGGCGTTGGTCATGACCGTGACGCCGAGCTTTTCCAGGGTCTTGTGCACCGGCACGCTGATGCGCTCCGGCAGTGCCGGCAACACCCGGGGACCGGCCTCGATCAGGGTGATGTGCATGTCCTTGGGCTGGATGCGGTCCAGGCCGTAGGCCGCCAGCTCGTGGGCAGCGTGATGCAGTTCGGCGGCCAGCTCCACGCCGGTGGCACCGGCGCCGACGATGGCGACGCTGATGGTTTCATTGGCCTGGTCGCCGGCATGGGCGCGCAGGTAATGGTTGAGCAACTGCTGGTGGAAACGCTCGGCCTGCTTGCGGGTGTCGAGGAACAGGCAGTGCTGGGCAGCCCCCAGGGTGCCGAAATCGTTGGTGTTGCTGCCCACGGCGATGACCAGGGTGTCGTAACCCAGGGTGCGCGCAGGCAGCAGCTCGCGGCCCTCTTCATCGAGGGTCGCGGCCAGCTGGATCTGCTTGCTCTCGCGGTCCAGGCCACTCATGCGCCCGAGCTGGAACTGGAAGTGATTCCACTTGGCCTGGGCCACGTAGTTCAGTTCGTCTTCCGAGGAGTTCAGCGAGCCGGCAGCCACTTCGTGCAGCAACGGTTTCCAGATGTGCGTCAGGTTGGCGTCGACCAGGGTGATACTGGCGCTGCCTTTCTTACCCAGGGTCTTGCCCAGGCGGGTCGCCAGTTCCAGGCCGCCGGCGCCGCCGCCGACAATCACGATACGGTGAGTCATGGAGATATCTCATAAGGTTTACGGAATTCGGGTCTCGAGTGGGCGGCCGCACGGGGCGGGCGGTTCGGGCGAGCGCAAGGCAGCTCATAGCACCAGGTTACTCAAGAGGCGGCTCAACAGGCCCAGGCCAATGGTCACCAGCACCACCATCCAAAGGAGCAGCCAGGGCCGGAAAGGCTTGCGCTCGACTTGATGTTGGGGTGCTTGCAGGTAGTCATCGACACGACGTTGGTCTTCGGGGGTCAGGCGGCTGGTCATGGAGGCCTCGTCAGGTAGACGCTTGTGACTGAAGGGAAGCTACAGGGTTCACTGTAGTTGTTCGAACAGGGCCCATCGTGCAGTCACGCCGCGGTCTTTATGACGAATGATTGCGCTTTGTATCATCGGCGCGGAATTTATGCCATTACGCGTTGGCAGGGGGCCAGCTCAGAGGCTGATGCCGACATCGAAGACAATGCTGCGCCCGAGGTTGCCACGCAGGAATTCCGGGGCATCGGGGTGGGCGAACAGCACCCGGGCGAAGGTCGGGCCGACCAGTGACAGCGAACGCCAGCCCTGGCGCAGGTACTCGGTCGGCGGCGGAAAATGGCTGTTGAGGTCGAGCACTTCGCGCTTGAGGCTGGCAAAGGCAATGATGTCCAGCTCGCTCAGGTCCAGGCCGCGTTCCTGGTAGTTGTGCGACTTCTTGCGCAGGGTCGGGGCCAGGCGCTGCAGCAGTTCTTGCGCGCTGATCCGTCGGGGCCGCGCCTCGCGGCGCACCAACTGACTGAGGGAGAAGGCGCTGCGCCGGCGTTGCAGCTCCTCGCGCCACTCATCGTTGAGGCGGCGGCCTTCATCGAGGACGAAAAACACCTCGAAGGCGGCATCGCGAAACAGCACATCCGGCGGCTCCTGGCCGGCAGGCGTGAAATCCTCGCTGCGATAGGGAATGTTCAGGCCTTGCAGCAGGCGTTGGCAAACCCAACGCTCGCGTTCCCATTTACGGGCATTGGACAGAAACGCATTGGCTTGTTCGGCCTGAATGGTGAGCAGGCGCAGGTAGTCTGAGTCATCCATGGGACAAGCTTAGCGGTCAAATCGTGATAGTTGTTAGTGCGCGCCGTTTTATTGTCGGCCAGCGCTGGGGGCGTGCGGTGTAGACTGCCGACAGGATCGCAAGCAAAGGTCGTGTACGGTGATTGGCGCTCATGTGTTGTCGCAGCAGACCCTCATGCTCGGCTGGCTTGGCTATGTGCCGCTGCTGCTCTGGGCCATCTGGCGCACCCCCTGGGTCGAACTGTTCAGCGACAGTCGCCGCCAGCACCTGCTGTTCGGCACCATGTTCGCCTTGTTCGCCCTCTGGCTGGTACGACGCGACTTCGACACCGGCGTTTCCTACCACTTCATCGGCATGACCGCCGTCACCCTGTTGCTGGACTGGCCCCTGGCCCTCCTTGGCGGCCTGGTCGCCCAGACCGGGCTGATGCTGCTCGGGCGCCAGGACCTGGCAGCCATGGGAGTCAACGGCCTGTTGTTCATCGGCTTGCCGGTGCTGGTCACCGAGGCCTGCGCGATCCTGGTGGAACGGGCGCAGCCGAAGAACCTGTTCGTCTACATCTTCTGCTCGGGCTTTTTCGCCGCGGCGCTGGCGGCACTGCTATGCCTGCTGGCGGGGCTGGGCATCCTGTGGATGGACGGGCGCTTCGTGATGCCGGAATGGATCGAGGACTTTATCGGCTACCTGTGGCTGATCATCTTTCCCGAAGCTTTCATCAACGGCATGGTGGTCAGCGCACTGGTGGTGTTCTGCCCGGAGTGGCTGGAGACCTTCAACCGCACCCGCTACCTGCAGGCGCCCTGGAAGGACGACGACCCCGGGCGTTGAGGCTCAATGGTGGGCGCGGGGATCCAGTTCGCCGGAAAACAGCTCGTCTTCGGCATCCGGGGCGACCGGTATCTTGTGCTCTTCAGCGGCCCAGGCGCCCAGGTCGATCAGCTTGCAGCGATCGGAGCAGAACGGCCGGAACGGGCTGGCGGCGCTCCATTCCACGGGGGCGCCGCAGGTCGGGCATTCTACGGTCAGGGGTTGGCTCATGCTTGGCCTCCTCGCAAAGTCAGGTAAAAGTGGTGCAGGCGGTCGACCTCCGAATGCAGCCAGGCCAGGTCGCGGTCGTTGACCAGCACATCATGGGCGTGGCGCAGGCGTTCCTCGCGGCTGGCCTGGGCCTGGAGGATGGCCTGGACCTGCTCGGGGCTGGTCTGGTCGCGCAGCAGGGTACGCTGGACCTGCAACTCCTGGGGCGCGTCGATCACCAGCAGGCGCTGGGTGCGCTGGTACTGGCCCGATTCGACCATCAAGGGCGAGACGAACACTGCATAGGGTGATTCTGCCTTGGCCAGGTAGCTGAAGATTTCCTGGCCGATCAACGGATGCAGCAGGGCTTCGAGCCAGCGCCGTTGTTCGGCGTCGGCGAAGATCAGCTGGCGCAGGGCGGCACGGTTCAACTGCCCGTCCTCCTGCAGGACACCGGGGCCGAAACGCTCGACGATACGGGCCAGGGCCGGCCGACCGGGCTCGACCACCCAGCGCGCGGCCTGGTCGGCGTCCACCAGGTGCACGCCCAGTTCGACAAAGCGCTGGGCGGCCGCGCTCTTGCCACTGCCGATGCCGCCGGTCAGGCCGAGAATCCAGGGAGTGAAAGCAGCGGTGGTCATCACATTCCAGAGTATTTCAGGTAAGAAGTGGTTATTTGACCACCCCAGAGCAGTGCGATCCAGCCCGCAATGGCCAGATAGGGGCCGAACGGGATCGGTGTGCTGGCTTTCTGTCCTTTCAGGCGCAGCACAATCAGCCCGATCACCGCGCCAAGCAACGACGACAGCAGCAGGGTCAGCGGCAGGATCTGCCAGCCACCCCAGGCGCCGATTAGCGCCAGCAACTTGAAGTCGCCGTAACCCATGCCCTCCTTGCCGGTGATCATCTTGAACAGCCAGAACACCGTCCACAAGCTGAGGTAACCGGCCACGGCACCCCACAACGCGTCCGGCAGCGGCGCGAACAGCTCGAAGGCGTTGACGATCAGCCCCAGCCACAACAACGGGAATACCAAGACATCAGGCAATAGCCGATGCTCGATATCGATCAGGCTCATGGCCAGCAGGCCCCAACTGAGCAGCATCAGCGCCAGGGCGCTGGAGCTGGCGCCCTGGTGCCAGGCGATATACACCGTGATTACCGCGCAACCCAGCTCCACCAGCGGGTAGCGCGGGCTGATGGGGCTGTGGCAACTGGAACAACGCCCGCGCAGCATCAGGTAGCTCAGCACCGGGATGTTCTCCCAGGGGCGAATGCGATGCCCACAATGCGGACACTGGGAGGCGGGCAGGAACAGGTCGTAGCGCTCGGGCTCGGCAATACCGGGCAATTCCAGCACCTCCCGTGCTTCAGCCTGCCACTGCCGTTGCAGCATGATCGGCAAGCGGTGCACCAGCACATTGAGAAAGCTGCCGACGATCAAGCCCAGCAACAGGGCCGCGCCCAGGTACAACAGTGGCTGGCTGGCCAGCGCATCGATCAGGTCCATGTTCAGATCACACTACCCAACTGAAAGATTGGCAGGTACATGGCAATCACCAGACTGCCCACCAGTACACCGAGGATCAGCACGATCAGCGGTTCGAGCAGGCTGGCCAGGTTGTCGAGCGAGCCTTCGATTGCGCTTTCATAGTAGCTGGCAACCCGTGCCAGCATCACCTCCAGCGTGCCGGCAGTTTCGCCGATCGCGCACATCTGCTGCATCAGAGGTGGGAACAAACCGCTGTAGGCCAATGCCTGAGTTAACGACTGCCCATTGGCCAGGTCCTTGCGCAGGCGTAGCACTGCCTGCTCGAACAGCGGATTGCCACAGGCGCCGGCCACCGGCCCCAGCGCTTCAACCAGCGGCACGCCGGCGGCAAAGGAGGTGGACAGGGTGCGGGCGAAACGGGCCAGGGCGGCATTGCCCAGCAAGGCCCCGGCTACCGGCAGCTTCAGCGCCGAGCGCAGGCACCACAGGCGAAAGGCCGGCTTGAGTCGATACGCCTGCCGCAGGCTCCAGCCACTGACCAGCGTGAGCAGCAGCAGCCACCCGACAGCATCCCCCAGCCAGTCCGACAGGCCGATCACCGCTTGTGTGAAGGCGGGCAGCTCGGCACCGAAGCCGCTGAACATCGCCTGAAATTGCGGCACCACTTTCAGCAGCAACAGGGCAGACACCCCCAGCCCGGTCAGCAGCACGATCAGTGGATAGGTCATGGCCTTCTTCAACCGCGACCGCAAGGCCTGGCGCTGCTCCTGCAGGCTGGCCACCTGCTCCAGCACCGTTTCCAGGGTACCGGACTGCTCACCGCTGGCGATCAGGTTGCAATACAGCGCATCGAAACAGCGCGGATGGCGGCGCAAGGCATCCGCGAGGCTGCGACCCGAGGCGATATCGGTTTTCAAGGCATCGACCAGACTGACCAGCGCCGGGTGGCTTGCGCTCCGGGCAACCACCTCCAGGGCTTGCAACAGTGCGACGCCCGAACTGAGCAAGGTGGCTAGCTGGCGGCTGAACTGGCTCAGCTCGCGGGTGCCGAGCCTGCCCTGTTTTTGCCAGAAAGCGTTTCCGGATGTTTTGCTCGATCCACCCCGCATGCCTCGATTGCGTCGTTGTGTACGCAGCGGGGCAGGGCGGCGCCAAGTGTAGCCAGAGGGATTTTCGGACATCGCGACTTCCTTGCTGCGTGGCCTGCACAAACCCGGAAACAGCTTTGGCTCCGGTACCCCGGGCAGGATTGCCCGCTGCTCACTAGAGTAGTCGAGCCCGCTGACGAATCACCGGCACAGGGTGACAAAAGGTGTCTATTCGGGCCTACTGGCGCGCCTGTTGGCGGCCTGGCCCGGCTGGCTGCCGACACGAACCGAATTTGTGAGGGAGAACGTCCATGAAAGGACAACGCGGCATTACCTTGATCGAACTGATGATCGTGGTGGCGATCATCGGCATCCTGGCGACCATCGCCCTGCCCATGTACACCAACCACCAGGTACGGACCAAGGCATCCGCCGCCCTGGTCGAGATCTCCGCCCTGAAAACCCCGTTCGACCTGCGCATGAACGAAGGCAAGGACGTGACCGACGTCGGCTCCCTGGGCGGCCAGGCCAGTACCGGCAACTGCGCCATCAGCGCAACCGGCACTGCTGCCACTGGCGCCGGCAGCATCGTCTGCACCCTGGTCGACGCCCCGGCCGTGGCCGTGGGCAAGACCCTCAGCCTGACCCGCTCGACCACGGGCTGGGCCTGCACCAGCGACCTCGCCGAAGACCTCGCCCCCACCGCCTGCAAGCCCGCCGCAGGTGCTCCGGCACAGTGAGCAATAGCTGTTATTAAACAGTGATTTGCGTAAGCGATCCGGCAGTGGTAGCGTTGGTGCCACGCCGGTGTAGCTCAGTCGGTAGAGCAGCGCACTCGTAACGCGAAGGTCGCAGGTTCGATTCCTGTCTCCGGCACCATAGAACAGCCTCTAGACACCTGTGGGTGTCTACGACAAGCCCCACAAAGCCCGCCCAGTGCGGGCTTTGTTGTTCTGGTTCAAAGTCCCCAGTCATTCGTTATCCGCTCGCGCAGGCGCAACAGCCGCCGCCCTCGACTTCTCCTCTACGAACTTATAGGCAACATAGTACTTGTAGATATTGCTGACATAATCCACCGTTTCCCGGCCCACGATCTGGGCCGCCGCCTGATCGACGTTGCCAAACCAGATGTTTTTGTCCAGCCCGGACTTCTCGGCCAGTGCCCGGAATTTGCGCAGGTTACCGGGGCCGGCGTTGTAGGCCGCAAACGTCATCAGGGTTTTGTTCTTTTGCGTCAGTTGTGGATCGTTGAGGTACTTGTCTGCAAGCAGGTGCATGTACTTGGTGCCGGCTTCGACGTTTCTATCGGCGCTCTTGTCGATTTCACTGATTGCGATCTTCGGATCCCGGGCGGTTTGGGGCAGCAGTTGCATCACGCCGACCGCGCCTCTGTGACTGCGGGCAGTCTGGTCGAGTCGCGACTCCTGGAAACCCTGGGCCATCAGCATCAGGTGGTCGAATCCGTAGGTGCCGGCGTGGCGTTTGAAAATCTCCACCATCTCCTGGAATTTCTTCAGCTCCGCTTGTGAAGTGGCGTTGAGCACCCGTTTGCTGCTGTTGGTGACGTATTTTGTTCTCAGGCTATTGCCGAAGGCGGTACCGACCTTGTGGGTTTTGACGAACTTCGCCAATTGAGCTTTGAGTTCCGGGCTGTTTTTGCGAATGGCCCAGGCAAATTCGGAATTGTCGTGCAGGTAGAACTGATCGTGAATCTGCATGTCGGTGTACAGCGGTGTCCAGATCTTCGCAATGTAGCGGTCCACCACCGTAGCTTTGAGTAACCCGGCATTGACCATTTGCAGCAGGTCTTCGGACTCCAGGTTTTCGTCGGCTGCCTGGAGGTTGATGGGCGCCAGGCCCCTTTCCTTGAATGAGGCGTTCAGCGTCTGGAGATGTTCGTAATAACTGCTCGACACCCTGACGGTAATTTCCTGGCCGGACAGGTCTTCGATTTTCGCGAAGGCCTGACTGCCGGGGGCGGTCACCAGTACTTCCGGAATGTTCGTCGCAAAAGGATCGGAGAAATCCACGGTTTTCAGCCGACCTTCCGTCACCGAAAGGCCTCCGGCTGCGATGTCGCCGACGCCCTGGATCAAACGGGGAATTAGCTCGTTACGGCTCGTGGGGATCAACATCACTTGCCAGCGCATCGATTTTTTTGCGTACGGCTGGGTTTTGTTGAGCCAGTCCTCGAACCCCTTGGCAATCTCATAGCTGAGGCCGCGTTGACGACCGCGATCGAGTTCGAAGAAGGTCTTGCTATACGGCACCAGCACCCGGATCAGGTGGCGCTGGCGCATACCTTCGAAGTCGCCGACCCAGTCCTTGGGCACCGGCAGGACCAGTTTTTGAACTTCGGCCTCTTCGGCGGGGGTCAGTTCGACGGCTGGCAGGTCGGGTGTCGTCGCGGCGAATGAGGTGTTGATACCGCAGAGCAACAGGCAGAGGAAAAAACACCGCAAGGCACCGCAAACAATGTTCATGTTCACCCACCCACGGGGCGGTAGTACCGAGTGCTGGTTGTTACGTTTATCGCTTACGGGGCTTGCCAGCGCAATTTTCCAGACGAGGCTGGCAAGCAGCGTTCAGTGCGGATCGTGCTGGCAGGAGGGTTGATGCCCGTCAAATGCGGCACATCCACCTTCAAGCTTAGCCAATCGGCATCGGGGTGATTCAGGGCCGGGTAGACGAAAAGGAAAAGAAAAGGGGGACGGACTTATCGTCCTGGTTATCGCTGGAAAAGCGCTTCCTCCTCCGGAAACTCATCCGTGACAAACACTCGCGCATGAGCGCTGTGCTCGTCTTCCATGCGCAGACCGAAGTAGCGGGAGTCATTGGCATCCCAGAACGCCTCCACCTGGGCCATGGGGGCGTTTTCAAGCAGCACTTCGGCGCTGCGTTCCAGGATGATCGAGTAGCGTGTTTCGGTATTCATTACAAAGGGGCTCGCAACGGCGGAGTGTGGATGCTGATCGTGTGCAAAAAAGAGTGCCATTATGCCGCCCTGCTGATCTGAGCCCCTGACCGCTCATCACTTCGAACGAAGAAGGAGACAGACTGCATTTTCCAAGTGCGCTATCAGGCGCCAGCTTTGCCGATAGCCCATCGACAGCAATGCTGGCGCTTGCCCTACAGTTGAACCTTGCTCAGGGCCACTTCAAGCAACCCTCGGGCATTTTCGATCTCGTGCAGAGTGGTCAAGGTCAGTAACTGGCCTGGAGGTTTCGAATCAAGTAGCACTGTCTGCAGGGCGACAGCCCTGGCGCAGGCCAGGTATTCGGAGATCTGGACAAGAACGTCTTCCAGTGACTGGTTTGAGTGATCCGGTGGATCAGGAACGATTTTCAGCATGGTGTCTCCCGGTGAGTGGAGCCGCCACGAATCCGCTGTCAAACAAATAGGTGGCAACTGTACGCGGGTTGACAGACCGAACACCGGAGAACTCGGCGCACACGAAGGTGCCCCACGTACAATCGCCATAACGACTTGCACATGTCCACGGTGAATGCGGCCTGTCAAAACCGATCGTTGCAAGTGGCAACGACCGGCCGAGACTAGAACCCCGGCGGGACCCCTGCAATGCCTTGAAAGCGCCCAAAGTATGTTTGGGAAATGGACTACATGGAATCAGGAAAATCTGATGAGTCCCTTTCAACAGAGTGTTCACCGGGGTGATAATTTCGCCCGTTTTGCTTACCGGATGGTTGCCGGCCAGTCACCTGCTGCGTGACCCTGCCAGGCCACAGGCCATCATAGATTTACAGCGGAACCTGCTTTGTCCAGGTTCCGAGCCAACTACGAAGGGCAACTAACGCCCTCATTTCTTGCTGGGGCGATGGATGAAACAAGGTCGATTCTGGCCGCTGATGCTGCTGTTGGTGTTGCTGGCGGGCTGTGCCACTGCACCACCCAGGGATCAGAACAATCTCTGCAATATCTTCCGCGAGTACCCTGACTGGTACGAAGATTCGCTGCAGATGCAGAAGGAATTCGGCACGCCACAACATGTGGCGATGGCGATCATGAAGCAGGAAAGCAGTTTCGTTTCCGATGCGCTGCCTCCCCGTGACTACCTGCTCTGGGTGATTCCCTGGGGGCGGGTGAGTTCGGCCTATGGTTATGCACAGGCCCAGGACCCGGTCTGGGGTGAGTACAAGGACGGCACCGGCAATGGCGGTTCGCGTGACAACTTCGATGACGCGGTCATGTTCATTGGCTGGTACACCGCAGGTACCCAGCAGCAGCTGGGGATCTCCAAGTGGGATACGTACAACCAGTACCTGGCGTACCACGAGGGGCGCGGTGGTTTCAGTCGCGGGACTTATCGCAGCAAACCCTGGCTGATGCAGGTGGCGCGCAAGGTGGAGCAGCAGGCCAAGGTCTATGGCGCGCAGCTCAAGCAGTGCCGGCAGGAGCTGGAGGATGACAGCGGCTGGTTCTGACCCACGTCAGGTCTTGAGGGCAAAGCGGGTGGGTAAGGCCTTACCGACTGGAATCGTCGCTCGCCCAGCCAAACAACTCACAGGCATTTCGGCTACTGACCTGCGCCAGCTGTTCTGGCGCAATCCCGATGATGTCCGCCAACGCCCCGGCAATCTGCGGCAGATGTTCCGGGCTGTTACGCACCCCGGCAAACATCACCGGCGCCATGTCCGGCGCATCGGTTTCCAGCACCAGGCTCTCCAGCGGCAACTGCGGCAGCACCTTGTGCAAGCGCAGGGCCTGCGGCCAGGTAGCCGCACCGCCCAGGCCGAGCTTGAAACCGAGCTTGTGGTACTCGCGGGCCTCTTCGACGCTACCGGCGAAGGCGTGGATGATGCCGCCGCGCTTGAGTTTGTAGCGTTTGAGGGTGGCGATCACCACGGCATGGCTGCGACGTACGTGGAGCAGGGCGGGCAGGTTGAAGTCGACGGCCAGTTGCAGCTGTGCTTCGAACAGTTGCTGCTGGCGCTCTCGGTCCAGTTCCGGCAGGTAGTAGTCCAGGCCGAATTCGCCCACGGCGCACAGTTGCCGTTCGCCACGCAGGCGGCTCAGCCAGTCGCCCAGTTCACGCACATGCTCGGGGCCGTGCTGGTCGAGGTAGACCGGGTGCAGGCCGAAGGCGGCATACAGCTGCGGGTCGCTGCTCACCAGGTCCCAGACCCGCTGCCAGTTGGCCTGATACACCCCCAGCACCACCATGCGTTCGACCCCGGCCGCTCTGGCGTTGGCCAGCAAGGCCGGGCGGTCGTGGTCGAAATCCGGAAAATCCAGATGGGTGTGGGTGTCGATCAGGCGCATGTTCAGGCCTTGTTGATCCGCTGTTTGAAGGTTCGACCGACGGCGTGCACGCCGGGTTCGTAGCGTTTCTCTTCGACGGCGGCCAGGGCCAGCTTCAGGGCGATTTCGGCCATGACGCCGTGCTGTTGGGCCATGGCGTTGACCGGCAGCGGCAGGAAGTCGAGCAACTGGTTGTCGCCAAAGGTGCCCAGTTGCAGGCTGCGCGAGTCGGCCGGGCGACCCTGGAGCACGTCGAACACGCCTTGCAGCAGCACGTAGGAGGTGGTCACCAGGGCGTCGGGCAGGCCGCCGAGTTCGGCGATCAGCTGGTTCATCAGGCGCTGGCCGCACTCGCGGCTGAAGGCTTCGCCCTGGTAGCGGCTGATGTTGCCGGCAAAGCCTTGCAGGGCCTCGTCGAATCCACCGGCGCGGGCCTGGCTGACGCTCAGTTCCGGGCGCGCGCCGATCAGGGCAATGTTGGCCGGCCGGGTGTCCAGCAGGCTGCGGGTCAGTTGCAGGCTGGCGTTGCGGTCGTCGCTGACCACCGAGCAGAAATGCGCTGGGTCCAGGCTGCGGTCGAGGGCGATGATCGGCAGGCCCTTGGCCTGCAGCTCGCGGTAGCTGTCATCGCCGGCCGGCAGGCAGCTGGCAACGAACAGCGCATCGCAACGTCGGGCACGGAACAGTTGTTGCAACTGGCGCTCGCTGTCGGGCTGGTCGTCGCTGCTGGCGATCAGCAGTTGATAGCCTTTGGCCCGGGCACCTTGCTCTAGCTGCTTGGCAATGCGTGCGTAGCTGGGGTTTTCCAGGTCCGGGAGAATGAAGCCCAGGGTCCGGGTGTGCCGGCTACGCAAGCCAGCGGCCTGCGGGTTGGGGGTGAAGCCATGGGCTTCGACCACCGCACGCACACGCTCCACCGTGCTGCTGCTGATGCGTTGCTGTTCGGCCTTGCCATTGATGACGTAGCTGGCTGTGGTCACGGACACACCGGCCAGACGGGCGATATCGCTGAGTTTCACCGCTTATTCCTTGTTATTACCGTGGCTGTTCGCACAGCCTGACCGGGAATTGTCGCCGATCCAGAGATCACGGCGCAGACGACCATTGTCGCAATTGTCCGACAAGATGGGGCTTCATTGATCGAAGATTATCGAGTAACGTGGTCACAATTCTAGATTAAACGTTTCAGCAGGCGAATTTTCTGCCGAACCATCGCCTGCCCAGGGCTATGAGTAATGGCCCTGTGCAATAAAATTTACAACAATACCTCGGCACCGTCCTGGTGCTGCAAAGGAGAAGGTCATGCTCGAGCTCACTGTAGAGCAGATTTCCATGGGCCAGTCGGCGCCAGACAAGGCAGCGGCCTTGCAACTGCTGGCCGGCTATCTGGTCAATGATGGTCTGGTCGCCGAGGGTTACCTGGCGGGTCTGCAGGCGCGTGAGGCGCAGGGCTCGACCTTTCTCGGCCAGGGTATTGCGATCCCCCACGGCACCCCGGAAACCCGCGACCAGGTGTTCACCACCGGCGTGCGCTTGCTGCAGTTTCCCGACGGCGTGGACTGGGGCGACGGTCAGCGGGTGTACCTGGCCATCGGCATCGCCGCGCGCTCCGACGAGCACCTGCGCCTGCTGCAACTGCTGACCCGGGCCCTGGGCGAAACCGACCTGGCCGAGGCGCTGCGCCGGGCCAGCTCGGCCGAGGCGCTGCTCAAGCTGTTGCAGGGCGCACCCCAGGAGCTGGCGCTGGATGCGCAGATGATCGGTCTCGGTGTGCCGGTCGAGGATTTCGATGAACTGGTCTGGCGTGCAGCCCGCTTGCTGCACCGTGCCGACTGTGTGGCCGGCGGCTTTGCCGGGGTGTTGCAACAGGTCGAGTCGCTGCCGCTGGGCGAAGGCTTGTGGTGGCTGCACAGCGAACAGGCGGTGCGCCAGCCGGGCCTGGCCTTCGTTACCCCGCAACAACCCCTGCGTTATCGCGATCAGCCGGTCAACGGCGTGTTCTGCCTGGCCAGCCTGGGCGCCGCGCACCAGGCATTGCTGGAGCGCCTGTGCACCTTGCTGATCGAGGGCCGTGGCCAGGCGTTGTGCCGGGCCACCAGTAGCCGTGCGGTGCTGGAAGTGCTCGGCGGCGAGCTGCCGGCCGACTGGCCCAGTGCCCGCATTGCCCTGGCCAACGCCCATGGCTTGCATGCGCGCCCGGCCAAGGAGCTGGCGCAACTGGCCAAGGCCTTCGACGGCGAGATCCGCCTGCGGGTGGTCGACAGCGGCCAGGCCGCGGTTTCGGCCAAGAGCCTGAGCAAGCTGCTGAGCCTCGGTGCCCGGCGTGGCCAGGTGCTGGAGATCATCGCCGAACCGACGGTCGCCGCCGATGCATTGCCGGCGTTGCTGGCCGCCATCGAGGCCGGCCTGGGCGAGGAGGTCGAGGCGCTGGCCGAAGTCGTTGAAGCTGCGCCGGTATTGCTGCCGGAGCCCGAGCTTGAGGCGCCGCAGGCCGGTGCGCTGATCCAGGGCGTGGCCGCCGCGCCGGGGATTGCCAGTGGTCCTGCGCATATCCAGGTGCTGCGTGAATTCGATTACCCGCTGCGCGGCGAGTCCCTGCCGACCGAGCGCCAGCGCCTGCAACAGGCCCTGCCGACCGAGCGCCAGCGCCTGCAACAGGCCCTGGCGGCGGTGAACGGCGAGATCGCCGCACTGATCCAGCGCAGTCAAGCCAAGGCTATTGGCGACATTTTCATCACCCACCAGGAAATGCTCGCCGATCCGGACCTGGGCGACGAGGTCGACCAACGCCTGCGTCAGGGCGAAAGCGCACCGGCGGCGTGGATGGCAGTGATCGATGCCGCCGCGCGCCAGCAGGAGGCCCTGCACGATGCCTTGCTCGCCGAGCGGGCGGCCGACCTGCGCGATATCGGTCGGCGGGTGCTGGCACAGCTGTGTGGCGAAGCCGACTGCGCAGCGCCCGAGCAGCCCTATGTGCTGGTGATGGAAGAGGTCGGCCCGTCGGATGTGGCGCGCCTGGACCCGGCGCGGGTGGCCGGGATTCTCACCGCCCGTGGCGGCGCTACCGCGCACAGTGCCATTGTCGCCCGCGCCCTGGGAATTCCCGCGGTGGTCGGCGCCGGCGATGCGGTGCTGCTGATTGCCGAAGGCACGCTGCTGCTGCTCGACGGCCAGCGCGGCCGCCTGCAGGTGGCGCCGCCTGCCGATGAGCTGCAGCGCGCCCTGGCCGAACGCGAGCGCCGCGAGCAGCGCCTGCAACAGGCCCGCGCCCGTCGTCTGGAACCGGCCGTGACCCGTGACGGTCATGCCATCGAGGTATGCGCCAATATCGGCGAAAGCAAAGGTATCGAGGCAGTGGTCGACCAGGGCGCCGAAGGCGTCGGCCTGCTGCGCACCGAGCTGATTTTCATGGCCCATCAGCAAGCCCCGGACGAAGCCCAGCAGGAGGCCGAGTACCGGCGTGTCCTCGATGGTCTCGCTGGCCGGCCGCTGGTGGTGCGCACCCTGGATGTGGGCGGCGACAAGCCGCTGCCGTACTGGCCGATCGCCAAGGAAGAGAACCCCTTCCTCGGTGTGCGTGGTATTCGCCTGACCCTGCAGCGTCCGCAGGTCATGGAAACCCAGTTGCGCGCCCTGTTGCGGGCGGCGGGTGACCGGCCGTTGCGGATCATGTTCCCCATGGTCGGCCAGCTGGAGGAGTGGCAGCAGGCGCGGGCCATGGTCGAGCGCCTGCGCGCCGAGATCAGCGTCAGCGACCTGCAACTGGGGATCATGGTCGAGGTGCCCTCGGCGGCCCTGCTGGCGCCGGTGCTGGCCCACGAAGTGGACTTCTTCAGCATCGGTACCAACGACCTGACCCAGTACACCCTGGCCATCGACCGTGGCCATCCGAGCCTCTCGGCCCAGGCCGACGGCCTGCACCCGGCGGTGCTGCAACTGATCGATATCACCGTGCGCGCTGCCCATGCCCATGGCAAATGGGTGGGCGTGTGCGGGGAGCTGGCGGCCGATCCGCAGGCGGTCGCCGTATTACTGGGCCTGGGCGTCGACGAACTGAGCGTTGCCGCGCGCAGCATCGCCGAGGTCAAGGCACAGGTCCGTGAACTGAATTTTGAACACGCCCGACAGCTTGCCCGACAAGCGTTGTTGCAGGGCAGTGCCAGCGCCGTGCGGGCGCTGGTGGAGAGCGATTGAATGGCCAAGATACTGACCCTGACCCTTAACCCGGCGCTGGACCTGACCGTCAGCCTCGATGCCCTGCACAGCGGCCAGGTCAACCGTAGCCAGGCCCAGCACAGCCATGCGGCGGGCAAGGGCCTGAACGTCGCCCAGGTGCTGGCAGACCTGGGGCACAGTGTCACCGTCGGCGGCTTCCTGGGTGAAGACAACCTGCAGCCTTTCGAAAGCCTGATCGCCCGCCGTGGCTTTGCCGACTGTTTTGTCCGCGTGCCCGGTGAGACCCGTTGCAATATCAAGCTGGTCGAGGCCGATGGCCGTGTCACCGACATCAACGGGCCGGGCCCGCAGGTCGATGCCCGGGCCTGTGAGCAATTGCTGGAGAAACTGGCCAGGGTCGCACCCGGGCACGATGCGGTGGTGGTCGCCGGCAGCCTGCCGCGTGGCGTCACGGCCCAGTGGTTGCGCCAGTTGCTCGATCGGCTCAAGGCCATGGGCCTGAAGGTCGCCCTGGACAGCAGCGGCGACGCCTTGCGCCTGGGCTTGCAAAGCGGGCCGTGGCTGGTCAAGCCGAACACCGACGAGCTGGGCGAAGTGCTGGGCAGCGCGGTGCACGGCTTTGCCGAGCAACAAGCCGCCGCCCGCCAGTTGATCGAACAGGGTGTCGAGCACGTGGTGGTGTCCCAGGGCGAGCGGGGGGTCAACTGGTTCAGCCAGGGGGCCGTGCTCGGCGCCGTGCCGCCGCGGATCAAGGTCGCCAGCACGGTCGGTGCCGGCGACTCGCTGCTGGCCGGCATGGTCCATGGCCTGCTGCGTGACGAAGCGCCCGCACAGACCCTGCGCCGGGCCACGGCCATTGCCGCCCAGGCCGTGACCCAGATCGGTTTCGGCATCAATGACCGCGAGCAACTGGCGCAACTGGAATGCGACGTGAGCCTGCGCGAAGAACAACAAGAGGGTTGCAGATGAACATTGCCATCGTCACCGCCTGCCCCAATGGCCAGGTCTCCAGTGTCCTCAGTGCGCGCCTGCTGGAAGCCGCCGCGCAGCGCCTGGGCTGGAGCACCAGCGTCGAGGTCCACGACCCGCAGCAGCCGCAGCGGCAATTGTCCGAAGCGGTGATTGCCGCTGCCGACTGGGTGCTGGTGGTCAACACCGGCCCGCTGGACCTGCGTCGCTTCGCCGGCAAGCGCCTGTTCCAGAGCACCCCGGCCCAGGCCCTGGGCGATACCCAGCACTTTCTCAGCGAGGCGGCGCAGAAGGCCGAGGTCTATCAGCCGCTGACCGAAACGCTGCCGGCACGCGTCGAGCGCGGGGCGAAGATTGTCGCCATCACCGCCTGCCCGACTGGCGTCGCCCACACCTTCATGGCGGCCGAAGCCTTGCAGCAGGCCGCGCAGCAGCTGGGTTATCAACTGACGGTCGAGACCCAGGGCTCGGTCGGCGCCCGCAATCCGCTGCCATCGACGGCGATTGCCGAGGCCGATGTTGTGCTGCTGGCCGCCGACATCGAGGTGCCCACCGAACGCTTCGCCGGCAAGCGCATCTACCGCTGCGGCACCGGTACCGCCCTCAAGCAGGCCCAGGCCACCCTGAACAAGGCCCTGGCCGAAGGCCGCGAAGAGTCGAGCGGGCAGGGTACTGCGGCTAGCCCTGCGCGCAGCGAGAAAGCCGGGGTGTACAAGCATCTGCTCACCGGTGTGTCGTTCATGTTGCCGATGGTGGTGGCCGGCGGCTTGCTGATCGCCTTGTCATTCGTCTTCGGCATCGAAGCCTTCAAGGAGCCCGGCACCCTGCCGGCGGCGCTGATGCAGATCGGTGGCGAGGCGGCCTTCAAGCTGATGGTGCCGCTGCTCGCCGGCTACATCGCCTACTCGATTGCCGACCGTCCGGGCCTGGCCCCGGGGATGATCGGCGGCCTGCTGGCCAGCACCCTGGGCGCCGGTTTCATCGGCGGCATCGTTGCCGGCTTTCTCGCCGGCTACAGCGCCAAGGCCATCAGCCGCTGGGTGCGCTTGCCCACCAGCCTCGAGGCGCTCAAGCCGATCCTGATCATTCCATTGCTGGCGAGCCTGTTTACGGGCCTGGTGATGATCTACGTGGTCGGCAAGCCGGTGGCCGGGCTGCTCGAAGGGCTGACCCACTTTCTCGACAGCATGGGCACCACCAACGCGATCCTGCTCGGCGTGCTGCTGGGCGGGATGATGTGCGTGGACCTTGGCGGGCCGATCAACAAGGCCGCCTATGCGTTCTCGGTCGGCTTGCTGGCGTCCCAGAGCTACGCGCCGATGGCCGCGACCATGGCGGCGGGCATGGTGCCGCCGATCGGCCTGGGCATCGCCAGCTTCATCGCCCGGCGCAAGTTCGCCCAGAGCGAGCGGGAGGCGGGCAAGGCGGCGTTTATACTGGGCCTGTGCTTCATTTCCGAAGGCGCGATTCCCTTTGCCGCCAAGGACCCGCTGCGGGTGATTCCGGCGAGTATCGCCGGTGGCGCCTTGACCGGCGCGCTGTCGATGTATTTCGGCTGCAAGCTGATGGCGCCCCACGGCGGGCTGTTCGTCATGCTGATTCCCAATGCCATCAACCACGCGTTGCTGTACCTGCTGGCGATCCTGGCCGGCAGCCTGCTGACCGCGCTGGTGTATGCCGTGCTCAAGCGCAGCGAGGTGGTGGAGCTGGCCGTGCAACCGGCCAAGGCCTGATCAGGCCTGGTGGGAGCGGGCTTGCCCCGCGATTGCGGTGCATCAGCTACCTCGTATCGCGGGCCAAGCCCGCTCTCACAGGCACCAGCAACTCGCCCAGACCGTTGTGGTCGATCTCGTGCATCAGGGCCAGCAAACCGCCCAGTTCACCCTTGGGAAAACCCTGGCGGGCGAACCAGGCCAGGTAGTGGCCGGGCAGGTCGGCGATCAGCCGGCCCTGGTACTTGCCGAAGGGCATTTCGCGGGTGACCAGCAGGACGAGGGTTTCAGGATTCATGGAGCGGGTTCTGGGGAAGAAGGTTCGACCATACATGCATTCTGCATGAAGGCCAAAGGACAGTTCATGCAGAACGCTCGGTTCGTGTTCATTTTCTGTTGCGCAAGTGCCTGAAAAACAGGCAGGTGCCTGTTGCGCCAGGGCTGGCATGAACACTGCTCCATACCTTTGCACCTTTCCTCATGCAAAGGAGTTTTGTCATGACTAGCCAGAACAAAGAAGTGGTTTCGGTACTCAACGATCTGATCGAGTACAGCAAAGATGGCGAAAAGGGGTTCAAGACCTCTGCCGACGATGTGAAGAATCCTGACCTGAGAACCTATTTCCTGCAGCGTGCCGGCGAGTGTGGCAGTGCAGCGTCCGAGCTGCAGAGTCAGGTGCGTACCCTGGGCGGCGATCCGCAAACGTCTACCAGTGTGAGTGGTGACATGCATCGTGGATGGGTCAACCTCAAGTCGATGCTTACCGGCAAAAGCGAAGAGGCGGTGCTCAATGAAGTGGAGCGCGGCGAGGACCATGCCCTGAAGGCCTACCGGGATGCGCTGGAGAAACTCGCCCGGCTGAATGAAGTTCCGGGCAGTGATGTCTACGCTCTGGTCGAGCGCCAGTATCACGGTGTGCAGCGCAACCATGATCAGGTCAAGGCGTTGCGCAACCAGGCACGGGCCCGCTAGGCCGCAGTTTCCACGCGATTGCGGCCATTGCGCTTGGCACGGTAGAGCGCATCGTCGGCACTGCCCAGCAAGGCGGCCAGGTCGTGCTGGGTGCCTGGGGTGAAGCAGCCGACGCCAATGCTGACGGTCACCGGCTGTGTGTCGTCGGCATAGGGCGGCAGCGCCTCGATGCTGCTGCGGATGCGTTCGGCCAGGTTCTGCGCGCCACGGCGTTCGGTCTCGGGCAACACCACCAGAAATTCTTCGCCGCCGTAGCGCGCCGCCAGGTCGGCCGGGCGGCGGATGCTGCGGGCGATGGCGGCGGCGACGGCGCGCAAGGCCTGGTCGCCACCCTGGTGGCCATGACGTTCGTTGAAGGCCTTGAAGTGATCCACGTCCACCATCAGTACCGCCATCGGCCGCTGGTTGCGCTGGGTGCGCGACCATTCCCGGCGCAGCACCTGGTCGAGCTGGCGGCGGTTGGCAAGGCCCGTGAGGCTGTCGGTGGCGGCCAGCGCGGCCAGGTCCTGTTCGGCGCTATGGCGACGGCGCAGCTCGCGGCCCAGCAACAGGGTCAGCCAGAGGATGCCGATGCACAGCACGCCGGTGGCGCAGCCGACCAGGATCGCCGTGCGCCGCCAGGAGTCGAAGACTTCATCGCTCGAACGCGCCACGATCACGATCAGGGGCAGGTCCGCCACCTTGGCGAAGGTGAGCAGCCGTGGCTTGCCGGTGCGCCCGGAGAGGGTGGCGAAGCTGCCGCTGCCTTCGGCCAGCAGACGCTTGAAGTTGGGGCGGTCGGCGAAGTTGGCGCCGATCAGCGGATCTTCGGCCGTGGTCGATTGGCGGGCCAGCAGCACGCCGTCGGTGTTCATCAGGTTGATGCTGCTTTCGCTGCCGATGTCCAGGCGCTTGAACAGTTCGTTGAAGTACGACAGGCGCAGGGCGCCGGCGGCAACGCCGGCAAATTCGCCATCGGCGCCGTTGATGCGGCGGGTGAAACTGATGCACCAGTCCAGGTCGCCCAGGCGTGCCTTGAACGGTGGGCTGATGACCAGGCCAAGGTCCTTGTTCTGGCGATGGGCCTGGAACACCTTGCTGTCGGAAAAATTGGCCTGGCGCGGGATCACGCTGGTGGAGTCGGCCGCCACATCGCCGTGGGCGTCGAGCCAGAGCATGTCGCCGCGTACCGGGGTGGTGAAGGCCTGGTTGAAGATGATCTGCTGGCGCAAGGCGGGCGGCATCGAGCGCAGTTGCGGCTGCTGCACCGCCCAGATCAGGCCGCGCAGGGACAGGTCGTAGAGTTCGACATTGCGCACGATGTCGCTTTCGATCAACTGGACGATATTGCTGGCCGCGCGCGTGGCACTTTGTTCGACGTTACTGCGCTCACGTATCAGCAGGAAGCTGACGATGGCAACGATGGCGAGAACGGCCAGGCAACTGCCCAGGTTCAGGATCAGCTCCGGATGAGACTTGTACAGGGCAGATCGCTGGGAGCGGGTGGGCAAAGTCATGGTCGCAGCCGAAGACCGTCAGAAGAGTCGCGGCGTGGTTACGCGGCGGCGGTATTCTAGGGGCGGCGTGATTGTCGGACAAGATGTTAATGGGCACTGGCCGACGGAAAGAGCTGGCGTGGGCCAGCTCTTTGCAGGCTTTTTGCAGGGACAGATCAGAAGATGTTCAGCGGATAGTCGATGATCACCCGGTACTCGTCGACGTCGTTGTCGATCTGCGAATAACCCTGGCTGCCACGGTGGCTGGCCCAGCGCAGCAGCACCGACAGGTCCTTCAGGCTGCCTTGCTGGAACACGTACTGCACGTCGATGTCACGCTCCCAGTGCTGGGCGTTCTCGCCTTCGGGGTTGTACCAGTGCTCGCCGTAGCCAACGCTGTTGGGGTCGACCTTGGTCAGGTCCAGCTCGCCCCGTGAGTAGGACATGATCGTGCTCAGGCCGGGAATGCCGGCGCCGGTGAAGTCGTAGGCGTACTTGAGCTTCCAGGAGCGCTCGTTGGGGCCGTTGAAGTCCGAATAGATCTGCGAGTTGTCCAGGTAGACGCTGTCGCCCTGGTTGATGTAGTCGAACGGGGTGTTGCCGTTGACCCGCTGGTACACCGCGGTGAGGCTGTTGTAGCCGACATTGACGGTGAAGTGCAGGCTGTAGGTGTTGTTGTCGATATGACCGAGCAGCGCCTGGCCGGTGTCCTGGGTGTGGTAGTAGTGCAGGCCCGGGTTGAGGCTGACCAACTCGTTGAGCTGCCAGGTGTAGTCGAGGTCGAAGTAGTACTGGTTCCAGATGTCCTTGAGTTCGGCAGCGTACAGGCTGGAGGTCAGGTTCGGCACACCGCTCCAGGCCATGCCGGCCCAGTTCAGGTGACGGCTTTCGCGATCGTCCGGCAGGGCGCCGTAGAAGGTGTCGATGCGGCGGTGGCCGCTCTGGTTGTAGGGCTTGGTGAAGCTGGCCTGACCGGCTTCGAGCATCAGGCCCTCGATGCTGTTGTTGCTCAGGCTGACGCCGCGGAAGGTTTGCGGCAGCATGCGCGATTCGCCGCCGGCGATCACCGGGTTGGTCAGGAACAGGTCACCGGCCTTGAGCTCGGTGTCGAAGGCCTTGAGCTTGACCGCGGCACCGGCGGTCGAGAACGAATCGGGGGCCTTGCCCGGCTCACCGTCGCCCTGGGTGTTGATCGGCAGGATGCTGGAGCCGGAGGTGCCGGCGCCGCCATCGAGTTTCAGGCCGAGCATGCCGTGCACGTCCAGGCCGAAACCGACCATGCCTGGGGTGTAGCCCGATTCGAACTTGCCGAGAAACCCCTGTCCCCATTCCCGGTTGTCATGCACGCCGCGATCGAGCTGATTGCGGTTGAGGTAGTAGTTGCGTGCATGCAGGTTCAGGCTGGACCCATCGATAAAGCCGTCGGCCTTGTCCTGGTCGGCCTGGGCGTTGCAAGGGATCGTTGCAGACAGTGCAACGAACAGGGGGGTGAAGCGTAACGCAGTGTTCACCGGTATGAACTCCTTGAGGTGAAGGTAAGGCAGTTTTTATTGTGCGAATCACGATCTTGTTATGAACAAACGCAGCAGTGCTCTTGCACTTTTCGACACAGCAAAAAAAAGCCGCTGGCAGGCAGCGGCTTTTGAAGACAACCGCACAGGCGCTCAAGTCACCTGTACAGTCATCGAGGGAGTCGAAGGGTGGCGCGGGGTATCGATCAGCTGTCGCTTGCGTCACTCACGGAAACCTGGGAAGCGGTCTGTTCCGCAGGCTTTGCCGACTGGCCCGGCTGGGCGGCGAGGGCCTGGCGGGCTTGTTCGAGGGCAACGGAATGCTCGGCATTCTGAGCGACGAAGGCCTTGGATTCTTCGGCCATGGCCAGGGGCGACAACAACAGTGAGGACAGGACGAAAACGCTGGCAACACCCATACTGGTGGACATTTGCAACAACCTTCTTGCAGGGCAAGTGTTAAGTAGGTGTGAGTAAATTAGTCGGAATGGTTGGCGGGAAACAGAGGGAGGGTGGATAAGCACTGTTGCAGTTTTAGTAACAATAATAGGGTTTGAAGTGCTTGCGTTCGGCTTTCGTAGCTGCTGCCGTCAGGCTGCGATCGGGCGTGAAACGGCCGTGCTAGACGCCTCGCCGGGGTGCCTGGGTTGCGACTGCTTTGCAGTCGATCGCAGCCTCGTTCCTCGGCAGCGGCTACACCTGGGATTGCGTTCCGTCCGTCACATCGCATCGCAGGCTTCGCCAGCTCCCACAAGGGGCTGAGATTCTGTGGGAGCTGGCGAAGCCTGCGATGGGCCGCATCAAGCCGGCAACAGGATGCCGAAGGTATTGGCCCCCGCCTGGCTGCGCACGAACACGCTGCCGCCATGCATCAGGGCGATGGCCTTGACGATCGCCAGGCCCAGGCCGTGGTTGCCGCCGCCGCTGGTGCGCGCAGCATCCACCCGGTAGAAGCGCTCGAACAGCATCGGCAGGTGCGCCTGGTCGATGGCCGGGCCCGGGTTGCTCACGGCGATGCTGATCTGCTCGCCCTGCTGCTCGATGCGCACCTGGATGACCTGCTGCGGGGCGGTGTGCTGCACGGCGTTGTTCAGCAGGTTGATCAGCGCCCGGCGCAACTGGGCCTTCTCGATGTGCGCCTGGGCATCGCCACTGACTTCGACGCGCACCCGGGCATCCTCGAGGATGTAGTCCAGGTAATCGAGGGTCGCGGCCACTTCCTCGGCCAGTGAACTCAAGGTCAGGGCCGTGGCCTTGCTGCCCTGGTCGGCGCTGGCCAGGAACAGCATGTCGTTGATGATGGTGCGCAGGCGTTCGAGTTCTTCCAGGTTCGACTGCAGCACCTCGAAGTAATGCTCGGCGCTGCGTCCACGGGTCAGCGCCACCTGGGTCTGGCCGATCAGGTTGGTCAGCGGTGAGCGCAGCTCATGGGCGACGTCGGCATTGAACGCCTCCAGGCGGCTGTAGGCCTGGTCGACCCGCTCCAGGGTGGCGTTGAAGGTGCTGGCGAACTGTGCCAGTTCCGGCGGCAGGTCGGCCAGCTGCAGGCGGCCGCTCAGGCGCGGCGGGGCGAGCTTCTGCGCGTCGGCCGACAGCGTGCCCAGGGGGCGCAGCCCGACCCGCGCCACCCAGTAGCCGAGCAGCGAAGCCAGTAGCACGCCGAATACCGACAGGCTGATGATCGCCACCAGCAAGGTGTGCTGGGTTTGCCAGAAGGTCTCGGTGTCGATGGCGATCAGAAAGCGCAGGGCCGGGCGGTTGCCCATGGCCGGCAGTTCGCTGACCAGCACCTTGAACGGGTAGGGGCTGTCGGCCAGGTGCAGGTCGCGCATGCCCAGCCGGCCCTGGGCGAAGGTGCGGATGCCGGCGTCGGGCTGGCCGTACTCGAAGGGCAGCCGGCCACTGACCACCCAGAAGCGGATGCGCCGGTCCTCCTCGCTGAGCAGGTTGAGCTTGTTGGTGATCTTGGCCCAGTGCTCCGGGGTGTCGTAGCGGGTCAGTGACGACTCCAGCACGCTGAAGCGCGCCTCCAGCTCCGCCACTGGCAGCAGGTCGAGGCTGCGGTCCACCTGCTTGTACAAGGCGCCGCCAATCAGCAGGAACACCCCCAGCGCCACCAGGGTGAACAACGCGCTCAGGCGCAGGGCGATGGAGTTAGTCGGCACGGTTTTCCAGAACATAGCCCATGCCTCGGATGGTGTGCAGCAGCTTGGTTTCGAAAGGACCGTCGAGCTTGGCCCGCAAGCGCTTGATCGCTACTTCGACGACGTTGGCGTCGCTGTCGAAGTTGATGTCCCAGACCAGTTCGGCGATGGCGGTCTTTGAGAGGATCTCACCCTGGCGGCGGGCCAGCACGCTGAGCAGCGAGAACTCCTTGGCCGTCAGGTCCAGGCGCTGGCCGGCACGGCTGGCCTTGCGACTGATCAGGTCGACCCAGAGGTCGGCGACCTGGATCTGTACCGGCTCATGGCTGCCACTGCGACGGGTCAGGGCCTGCAGGCGGGCCACCAGTTCGAGGAAGGAAAACGGCTTGCCCAGGTAGTCGTCGGCGCCTTCGCGCAGGCCATGGATGCGGTCTTCGACCCGCTCGCGGGCGGTGAGCATGATCACCGGCGTCTGCTTGCGCGCGCGCAGGGCCCGCAATACGCCATAGCCGTCCAGGCCCGGGAGCATGACGTCGAGCACGATCACCGCGTAGTCGCCTTCCAGGGCCAGGTGCAGGCCGTCGATGCCGTCGCGCGCCAGGTCCACGGTGAAGCCCTGTTCGGTCAGACCGCGGTGCAGGTAGTCGGCGGTCTTTTCTTCGTCTTCGATAATCAGCACACGCATGGTCGGCTCTCAACGGGCATTGGGCTGCGCCAGGTTCACGGACGCCCGGCGCCGATGGAACAGGCGTTCCAGGGCCAAGTATATGATTGGCGTGGTGAACAGTGTCAGCGCCTGGCTGACCACCAGCCCGCCGACCACGGCGATGCCCAGGGGCTGGCGCAGCTCGGCGCCGGCACCGACCCCGAACATCAGCGGCACCGCGCCGAGCAGGGCGGCGAGGGTGGTCATCATGATCGGCCGGAAGCGTGTCAGGCAGGCCTGGTGGATGGCCTGCTCGGGACTCAGGCCCAGGTTGCGCTGGGCATCCAGGGCGAAGTCGATGAGCAGGATGCCGTTCTTCTTGACGATGCCGATCAGCAGCACGATGCCGATCAGGCCCATGATGCTGAAGTCCTGGCCGGTCAGCCAGAGCAGCGCCAGGGCGCCGAGGCCGGCCGAGGGCAGGGTGGAGATGATGGTCAGCGGGTGGACGAAGCTCTCGTAGAGCACGCCGAGGATGATGTACACCGCCACCAGCGCGGCGAGGATCAGCCACGGCTGGCTCGACAGTGAACTCTGGAAGGCCTGGGCCGCACCCTGGAAGGTGCCGATGATCGAGTCGGGCATGCCCAGCTCGCGCTGGGTGCGTTCGAGGATGCGCACGGCATCGCCCAGGGCCACCCCCGGTGCCAGGTTGAACGACAGGTTGGCCGCCGGGAACAGGCCGTCATGGCTGATCGACAATGGCCCGGTGCTCGGTGGCGCGACCTTGGCCAGCACCGACAGCGGCACCATCTCGCCGCTCAGCGGCGAGCGCAGGTAGAAGTAGTTGAGGCTCTCGGCCTTGCCGCGCTGGCGGGCGTCGAGTTCGAGGATCACCTTGTACTGGTTGGTTTCGGTCTGGAATTCACTGATCTGGCGCTGGCCGAAGGCATCGTAGAGGGCCTGGTCGACGTCGGCGGTGGTCAGGCCGAAGCGCGCGGCGGCGCGGCGGTCGATGTCGATACGGGTGACGCTGGCGCCCAGTTGCAGGTCGTTGGACAGGTCGCGAAATTCGGGGCTTGCCTTCAGGCGTTCGGTCAGGCGCTGGGTCCAGAGGTTGAGCGCCGCGCCGTCGTTGCTCTTGAGTACGTACTGGTACTGGCTGCGGCTGGGGCCGGAGCTCAGGTTGATGTCCTGGCCGGCGCGCATGTACAGGACCACCCCCGGCACCTTGGCCAGTTGCGGGCGCAGGCGGTCGATGAATTCGCTGGCCGAGACATCGCGCTCGCCACGGTCCTTGAGGGCGATCCAGAAGCGGCCGTTGGCGATGGTCTGGTTGCTGCCGGTGACGCCCACGGCATGGGAGAAGGCCCGTACCGCAGGGTCGGCCTCGATCACCTTGGCCAGGGCCTGGTGCTTCTTGATCATGTCCGGGTAGGACACATCCGCCGCCGCTTCGCTGGTGCCGAGCACGAAGCCGGTGTCCTGGACCGGGAAGAAGCCCTTGGGAATGGCGGCATAGCCGACCACCGCCAGTGCCAGGGTCACGGTGAAGATACCCAGCATCAGCCGCTGGTGAGCCAGGGCCTTGACCAGTGCGCGCTCGTACCAGGCCAACAGGCGCTCGCCCAGGCCGGTCGTGTGCTGCGCGTCGTGCCCGGGACGGTCCATGAACAGGGCGCAGAGGGTGGGCGCCAGGGTCAGCGAGACCAGCACCGAAACCAGGATGGTCGAGGTGGCGGTGAGGGCGAACTCCTTGAACAGCCGGCCCACCACGCCACCCATGAACAGCAGCGGAATGAACGCCGCCACCAGCGAGAAGCTGATCGACACCACGGTGAAGCCGATTTCGCCCGAGCCCTTGATCGCTGCCTCGCGCATGCTGTCGCCGGCTTCCAGGTGACGGTGGATATTCTCCACCACGACGATGGCGTCATCGACCACGAAGCCCACGGCAATGACGATGGCCACCAGGGTCAGGTTGTTCAGGCTGAAGCCGAACAGGTACATCAGGGCGAAACTGGCGACCAGCGACACCCCCAGCACACTGGAGACGATCAGGGTCGCCGACCACTGGCGCAGGAACAGCGCCATCACCCCGATCACCAGGGCGACGGCGATCAGCAGGGTGACTTCCACTTCGCGCAGCGAGGCGCGGATGGTCTGCGTGCGGTCGTTGAGCACCGAGACCTGGACCGAGGCCGGGAGCATCTGCTCAAGGCCCGGCAGGGCGTCCATGACCCGGTCGACGGTATCGACAATGTTCGCGCCCGGCTGGCGGAACACCACCAGGTTGAGGCCCTGCTGCTCCCCGGACCAGGCCTTGACGTAGGCGTTCTCGGCGCCATTGATGACCTTGGCGACATCCTTGAGGTGTACCGGTGCGCCATCGCGGTAGGAGACGATCAGCTGGGCGTACTCCTCGGGATGGAACAACTGGTCGTTGGTGGCCAGGGTCGAGACGCTGTTCTCGCCGTACAACGCGCCCTTGGCCAGGTTCAGGCTGGTCTGCTGGATGGACTGGCGCAGGTCGGCCAGGGTCAGGCCGAGGGCGGCGAGTTTCTCCGGCTGGGCCTGTACGCGGATCGCCGGGCGCAGTTGGCCGGTGATGTTGATCAGGCCGACCCCGTCGATCTGGCTCAACTGCCGGGCCAGCAGGGTTTCGGCGTAGTCGCTCAGTTCATTGGCGGGCATCTGCGCGGAGCTGACGGTGAGGATCAGCACCGGGCTGTCGGCCGGGTTGACCTTGCGCCAGGTCGGCGGGCTGGGCATGTCCTGGGGCAGGCGGGCGGTGGCGGTGTTGATCGCCGCCTGGACTTCCTGGGCGGCGGTGTCGATGCTTTTTTCCAGGGTGAACTGCAGGATCAGGCTGGTCGAGCCCAGGGCGCTGCTGGAGGTCATCTGGGTCATGCCGGGGATGGAGCTGAACTGCACCTCCAGCGGGGTGGCCACCGACGAGGCCATGGTTTCGGGGCTGGCGCCGGGCAGCTGCGCGGTGACCTGGATGGTGGGGAAATCAGCCTCCGGCAAGGGCGCGACCGGCAGGCGCGGAAAGGCGATGACCCCGAGCAGCACCAGGGCGAAAGTCAGCAGCAGGGTGGCGACCGGGCGGTCGATGCACCAGGCCGAAAGCGAGCCCCGGGCTTTCATGGCTTCACCTGGCGGTCGGCGACATCCTCGGGAGCGGCGTTGTCGGCGGCCACTTCGACGGTGGCGCCGGGCTTGAGGCGCGACTGGCCGTCGGACACCAGTTTGTCGCCCTTGCCGACCCCGGCGACGATGTTCAGCACACTGTCCTGGTACAGCACCTTGACCGGCACGCTCTCGACCTTGTCGCCCACCAGTCGGTAGACAAAGTGCCCGTCGATGCCGCGTTGCACCACCTGGGGCGGCACCACCAGGGCATCCTGGTCCAGGGCGGTCTGCAGCTTGAGGGTCACCAGTTGGCCGGGCCAGAGGCGGGCGTCGGGGTTGGCGAATTCGGCCTTGACCCGGATGGTGCCGGTGTTGGCGGCCACCTGGTTGTCGATCAGGGTCAGTTTGCCCTCGCCGAGCAAGGTGCCGCCGCTGTCGCCGTCACCTTCCAGGAAGGCCTGGACAGCGGCAGGCGCCTGCGCCTTGAGCAGCGCCTGCAGGGTCGGCAGCATCTGTTGCGGCAGGGAGAACTCGACCCCGATCGGGTCGATCTGGGTGACGCTGAACAGCCCCTGGGTATCGGCCACCCGCAGGAAGTTGCCTTCATCGACATTGCGAATGCCCACCCGACCGGTCACCGGGGAACGAATCTGGGTGTAGGACAACTGCACCTGGGCGGCAGCAATCGCCGCCTGGTGACCGAGCACCGTCGCTTGCAACTGGTTGAACAGCGCCTGCTGTTGATCCAGGGTCTGGCGCGACACGCTGTTGTCGGTGCTCAGCAGCCGGTAGCGCTTGAGGTCGACACCGGCCACCTGCAACTGCGCCTGGCTTTGCCCCAGCTGGGCCTGGGCCTGTTCGAGGCTGGCACGAATCGAGCGGTCGTCGATGGTCGCCAGCAGGTCGCCTTGCTTGACCCATTGGCCTTCCTTGACCAGCAGGCGGGTCAGTACCCCTTCGACCTGTGGGCGGATCACCACGCTGTGCAGCGACAGCACCGAGCCGATGCCGCTGACGTAGCGCGGCACGTCCTGCTGTTTGACGCTGACCACTCGCACCGGGATGCTCGGCGCCTTGCGGACGGTTTCATCGCCCGGGCGCGCGAACAGCCACCAGCCGGCCCCTGCCAAGGCAAGCAGGACGGCGAGGCTGAGCACGAGGGTACGGGACTGGGTTCGCATGCTGGCTGGGCACCGCCGACGAAGGGATGGTACGGCTAGTTTATAGCGCCCCGACCCGGTCAGCAGCGTGACCGCCAACTGACAGCGCTGACAGCTTGGAACGGCTGCCTGGTGGTAGGAGCGGGCTTGCCCCGCGATGCGATGTGGCCGGCGGTACACGATCGCGGGGCAAGCCCGCTCCTACAGGGATCAGTTGAAACCGATGGGACTGTAGTAGTCCGCACCCGGGCACCACAGGCCTCCAGCTGCGCATGCAAGGGGCAGCAGCGTTCACGGTTTTCCAGGTGTCCATTCGGTGACGAAGGCAGCCTTGCGCTGGTTGTCGTACAGGCACAGTTCGGTGCCCCTGCGGTTGTTCATGTGCTTTTGCGGGTAACGGCCCTCAAGCAGCAGAGCGCTGTAGCCAACCCGGTCGTCGAACTCGGCCGGCTTGCCCAGGGCCCTGGCATCCTTCAGGCCGCTGGCGGCGATGCAACGCTGGTTCATCTGCTGGTAGTGCTGGTCCCAGGCCTGGTCGCTGGAGGCCTGGGCGACGGTGCTGACAGCAGCGCAGCCGAGCAGGGTGAAAAGAGTGGCTTTCATGCGCAAGTCCCAAGAGGCGAGGGGCCCGATTGTGCCTGAGGCTCAAGCACTTTCAAGTCCAGGGACCCGCGGCTATGTATCAGCGTTCTTCGAAGGCCACGGCCCGTGCGGCAACGACCAGGCAGTCGGTCAGCTCCGGCGAGGAGAACTTGGTCAGCACCGCGTTGGCGCCGGCAAGCCTGGCCTTCTCGCTGTTCATGGCGCTGTCCAGGGAGGTGTGCAACAGCACGTAGAGGTGCTGGAAATCCGGAGTCTCGCGCAGGGTGCGGGTGAAGGCGAAACCGTCCATCTCGGACATTTCGATATCCGACACTACCACGTTGATTTCCCGCTCGGTGCCTTGCAGCTCCAGTAGGGTATTCATCGCATCCTTGGCGCTGCGTGCGGTGTGGCATTCGATGCCGAGGCTGCGCAGGGTGTGCACCGACTGTTGCAGGGCGACCTGGCTGTCATCGACCACCAGGATATTGGTGGCGGCCAGCACCGCGGCGTCTTCGCTGCTCAGTTCATGGCTGATGGGCTCGTGCACCGGCGGGGCGATGCCGTGGATGACCTTTTCGATATCCAGCACCTGCACCAGGGTGTTGTCGACCCGGGTCACGCCGGTGATGAACGACTTGCTGCCCGCGCCATAGGGCGGCGGTTTGATGTCGGTACTCAGGCAATGGACGATCCGGCTCACGGCCTGCACATGTAGGCCCTGGCGGGAACGGCTGATATCGGTGACGATCAGGCAGCCGCCCTGCGGGTCTTCCAGGGGCCGCTCGCCGATGGCCCGGGACAGGTCGATCACCGACAGCGAGTTGCCCCGCAGGGTGGCCACGCCTTTGACGTGGGGGTGCGACTCCGGCAGCTTGGTCAGCGGCGGGCAGGGGATGATTTCACTGACCTTGAGCAGGTTGATCGCCATCAGCTTGCCGCTGCGCAGGGTGAACAGCAGCAGCGACAACGAGTCCGCGCGGGCATTTTGCGTGGCCATGGGCACCTTCAGGACAGAGTGAATGGGGGCGATGCCGGGTTATCGACCCGCCCGCCCGTGGCTTTAATCATCCGGGCCAAATCAGCGCAGGCCCAGGCGCCGGGCCAGGCGACTGAGGTTGGCGCGGTCCAGGCCCAGCTCGCGGGCGGCGCTGGCCCAGTTGTGCTGATGGCGCTCAAGGCACGCCTGGACCAGCAGGCGCTGGTAGCCGTCCAGGGCCTGGCGCAGGTCACCGGCGGGCAGGGGCGCATCGGTGGCCTGCGGGGCCGGGCTCTGGGGCGCGACAGGTTCGACGGCGCGCAGGTCCAAGTCCGTGGCATCGAGGGTGAGAATCTTCGGCCGCTGACGGTGCTGGCCCAGGGCCTTGAGCGCCGAACGGCCGATCAGGTGCTCCAGTTCGCGCACGTTGCCCGGCCAGTCATAGGCCAGCAGTGCGGCCTGGGCTTCGCTGCTCAGGCGCAGGCTGCCCAGGCCCATGCGCGAGCGGTTCTGTTCGAGAAAGTAGCCGCTGAGCAACAGCACATCGCGACCACGTTCGCGCAAGGGCGGCACCAGCAACGGGTAGACGCTCAGGCGGTGATAGAAGTCGGCGCGGTAGCGCCCGGCGCGCACTTCCTCGGCCAGGTCGCGGTTGGTGGCGGCAATCAGGCGCACATCGACGCGGTGCTCCTGGTCCGACCCCAGCCGTTGCAGTTGCCCGCTCTGCAGCACCCGCAACAGCTTGGCCTGCACGGTCAGCGACAGCTCGCCGACTTCATCGAGGAACAGGGTGCCGCCATTGGCCAGTTCGAACTTGCCGCGCCGCTCGCCAACGGCGCCGGTGAAGGCACCGCGCACATGGCCGAACAGCTCGCTCTCCACCAGGGTGTCGGGCAGGGCGGCGCAGTTGAGGCTGATCATCGGTTGCTCGGCGCGGCCCGACATCTGGTGGATGGCCTGGGCCACCAGCTCCTTGCCGACGCCGGTCTCGCCGGTGACCAGCACGGTCAGGTCGCTGCTGGCCACCAGCTGGATTTCTTCGAGCAGGCGCTTGTGCGCCTTGCTCTGGCCGATCAGTTCCTTGAGCTGTTGGCCGCTGGCCTGGCGATAGACCTCGGCACGCTCGTGTTCATCCTCGGCGCGCAGGGCCAGGCGCTCGATACGCTCGGCGACGTTGACCGTGGCCGCGGCCAGGCTGGCGAAGGCTTGCAGGGCATCGACCTCGACCTGCTGGAACTGTTCGGGGTCCAGCGCATCCAGGGTGATCAGGCCCCAGGGCTGTTCATCGACGAACAGTGGGCAGCCCATGCAGTCGTGCACCTCCAGGTGCTGGTGCAGGCCTTCGACCAAGCCGTCGTAGGGGTCGGGCAGCTCGCTGTCGCTGGCAAAGCGGGTGGGTGTGCTACGGCTGAGGATGGCCGCGAAGCGTGGGTGCTCATCGACCTTGAAGCGCCGCCCCAGGGTGTCGGTGCTCAAGCCGTCGACCGCCAGCGGCACCAGCCAGTCGCCGTCCAGGCGCAGGAGCGCGGCGGCATCGCAGGGCAGCAGGCTGCGCATGGCTTCGAGCAGGCGGCGATAACGTTCGCGCTCGGGCAGCTCGCGAGACAGGTCGCTGACCAGGGGCAGCAGGGCGGTGAGCAGGGATTTTGCGGTCATAAAGACTCCTGTTGGTCGAAATGACTATATCGCAGTTGTTGTCCTTTTGACTTGTTAATTTATAAGTTGTTGATTTATATGGTTTTTAAAGTTGGCATGGATCATGTAATAACCGAGGCATTCATCAAGAAGCCACAGGCTCAGGAGTCATCACATGCTCAATGCCCAGGACCGTGCAATCGTCAAAGCCACCGTTCCCCTGCTTGAAAGCGGTGGCGAGGCGCTGACCACGCATTTCTACAAAATGATGCTCAGCGAGTACCCCGAGGTGCGCCCGCTGTTCAACCAGGCTCACCAGGCCAGTGGCGACCAGCCTCGGGCACTGGCCAACGGCGTGCTGATGTACGCCCGGCACATCGACCAGCTGGAACAACTGGGCGGCCTGGTCGGCCAGATCATCAACAAGCATGTGGCCTTGCAGATCCTGCCGGAGCATTACCCGATCGTCGGTAGCTGCCTGTTGCGCGCCATCGAAGAAGTGCTGGGCAAGGAAATCGCCACCCCCGAGGTGATTGCGGCCTGGGGCGCGGCCTATCAACAGCTGGCCGACATCCTTATCGGTGCCGAAGGTGCAGTCTACGACCAGAAGGCTGCCGCTCCAGGTGGCTGGCGCGGGGCGCGGGACTTCAAGCTGGTGCAGCGGGTCGAGGAGAGCAGCGAAATCGTCTCCTTCTACTTCGCCCCGGTCGATGGCGGTGCGATCCTTGCGGCCGAACCAGGCCAGTACATCGGTCTGCAACTGTTCATCGACGGCGTGGAGCAGCGCCGCAACTATTCGCTGTCGGCCCTGAGCAACGACGGCCAGTATCGCATCAGCGTCAAACGCGAGGCCGGTGGCAAGGTGTCCAACTACCTGCACGAGCAGATGGCGGTCGGCGATACCCTGAAGCTCTTCCCGCCATCGGGTGAGTTCACCCTGAACAGCAGCGACAAGCCGCTGGTGCTGATCAGTGGCGGCGTCGGCATCACCCCGACCCTGCCGATGCTCGAAAGTGCGCTGGAAAGCGGTCGTGTGGTGCACTTCATTCACTGTGCACGCAACGGCGCGGTGCATGCGTTCCGTGACTGGGTCGATAGCCTGGCGGCGCGTCACCCGCAACTCAAGCGCTTCTACTGCTACGCCGAAGACGACGGCGTCAGCGCGCCGGCCGATGCCGTTGGCCTGCTCAGTGCCGACCAGCTGGGCCAGTGGTTGCCGCAGGAGCGTGACCTGGACGCCTACTTCCTCGGCCCCAAAGCCTTCATGGCCGTGATCAAGCGTCACCTCAAGGGCCTGGGCGTGCCCGAGCAGCAAAGCCGCTACGAATTCTTCGGTCCGGCCTCGGCCCTGGAATAACCCGGTTCCCCTGAACCACGCTTGAAAGGACAAGGCACAGCCAGCGATGGCTGTGCCTTGCGGCATTTGGTCGCCTTCTCAAACAGGTGGCCTGGCCTTTTTACTGCATGCAGACAAAACGTCATGTGCTTGCCGCATCATCCTTTCCGCCGTATCAAGGAACCGTCATCGTGAACAACAATTGGGCTGACAAACTGCGCAAGGGCCTGCACGGCTCGGCCGACTCGCTGGGCAACCTCTGCGTCGAAGCGTTTCACTACCTGGCCCTGTTCGGCATTGGTGCGATCACAGCCTACGCGGCGGTGGCGACCTTCATCGACATGCTCGGCAAGGGCGGTGTCAGCGTCGATGACATCCTGCTGCTGTTCATCTACCTCGAACTCGGGGCCATGGTGGGGATCTACTTCAAGACCAACCACATGCCCATCCGCTTCCTGCTCTACGTGGCGATCACCGCGCTGACCCGCCTGCTGATCGGCGACGTGTCGCACCACAAGGCGCCGGATGTGGGCCTGCTGTATGTCTGTGGCGGCATCCTGTTGCTGGCCTTCGCCATCCTGGTGGTGCGCTACGCCTCCTACCAATACCCCTCGACCAAGGCCATCGATGCTAGTGGCAAGGAGATCGAGGAAGGCAAATGACCTTCCCGGCCTGACGCCTGCCGGCGAGCACCGACAGGCTGTTGTCGCCGTGATCGCTGGTGATGCCCAGTTGCACGCTGTCGATCACCCGTTGCAGGCGCTTGGGGTCATTGCGCTGGGCCGGGCTGATCAAGCGCTTGGCCACCACGCCCTGCTCGTCGGAGAGCGTCAGCATGATGCTGCCGTCGAGCCGCTCGATACTCAGATTGACCCGGTACTGTGGCGCGAAGGCGTCGTTGATCCGTTCGAAAGGGTTGAACATCGTGCTTCACCTGGTAAAGACCTGTAGTGATTGACCGGGTGTGCACGGGGTTGGTTCAGGCGGTCTGCTCAATGGCAGGCGGCGCAACGGTCTTGATTGCCTGACGGTGTAGCCGCTGCCGGTGGGAGCGGGCTTGCCCCGCGATCGATCGTTCTGACGCATCGCGGGACAAGTCGAGTCGTCGCACCGCCGCTCCTACGGATTGCGTTGCGTTCTGAGAATTTTGTAGGACGTTTCTGTTTCGATTTTTACCGCGTAAAAAGCCGTTTTTCCCATGCTAGGTTCCGGGCTCCATTTGCCCAAGGAACCTGCTCATGCCAAGGAACGACAACCCTGCGACCTACCTTGCCACTCCCCTGACACCGCAACCTGCATTCATGGTCGAGGGCTGAAGCATGGGCAAGCGTTCGAACATGTTCGGCCGGGGCGAAGGGCTACACGGCGACAAGACCACCACCGGTGCCACCTGCATCAGCAGTCTGCCGCAAGCGGCCCATGGTGGTCGCGGCGTCCTGCGCAAGGGCGATGTCACCACAGCGTGCCCGAAATGCGGGCAGTCCGGAAAAATTGCCGAAGGCGACTCGCGCTTCACCTTCCACGGGTTGCCGGTGGCCGTGGACGGCATGCTGGTGGCCTGCGGCTGCCCGCCCGGCAGCAACCGACTGATTGCGCCGCTGGGCGACTGGATCGGGCCGGATAGCCCCCCCGCTAACCGCACCGTCGAACCCGCCAGCCGGTCGCCGGTGGCAGCAGCAACGCCTTCAAGCTCCGGCTTCACCCCCGCAAACCACGCAGCGCCAGCCATGTCCGCTGCACCGGGCACACTGGAACCTGGCTTCTATGTGGTGCCGCGCAGCATGTCCGGCCAGCAGGTGCTGGCCCAGTTGGGTGGTGAAACCCGTTACCTGTCGGCCCGCTTGCATCGGCTCAATCCGACCTTTGCCCAGGGCTTCAAGGCCGGCGAGCTGTTCGTCATTGGCGATCCGAACAACGGTACGGCGTGCACCCGGGAAGAAGCCGACCTGATGGCCGCCGCCGCCCAGGTCCGTGAAGTCCTGACGCCGCTCACCGAGGAAGAGGCCAACTTCATGGTCCGTTACCAGGGCGAGATTGCGGGGTTGCTTGATGGGGCGAGCGAGTCGATGGGCGTAGGCCAATCGATGCTGACGCATGGGCTGCGCCAGGTCGAAGGCACCTTGCACGCGGTGGAACAACTGTATCAACGCTCGTTCATCACCCACGGCAATTTGAATAGTCCGGAGTTCTTTGCTTCGCGTCAGCAGGTGCTCCGGCAACTGGATGGGCAGTTGAGAGGCTCATTCCTCAACAAAGCGTTGAATCTTGGAAGTTACGATGTGCTGCGTCGTGACCTGGGCATCTCGACCAAGAGTCTGGTGCATCACTGGACCCGAGCTGGTGCGCCCGGGCAAATTCCCGGCTATGCCACGCACCTTGATCAGGTGGCGAAGACGGCGCAGTACCTCAAGTACGGGGGATACGTCGGGGTTGCGCTCGGGGGTGGTGCTTCGGCGCTCAAGGTGCAGGAGGTTTGCCGTGCTGGGGAGACTGAGGCGTGCAAGAGGATTAGATTTACTGAAGCAGGGAGTTTCGCCGGAGGGCTTGGAGGAGGTGCCTTTGGAGCTCTCGCAGGTAAGGCTGCCGCTACTTACACCTGTGGCGCGGTTCTAGCCATGACAGGGCCATTGGGTGGTGCTGTGTGCGGAATAGTAATGGTCGGAGGCGGATCACTTGCCGGGGGAGTCGGCGTCGGATCATTTGGAGAGTGGCTGGGAGACGTACTCTACGAGGTGCAAAGTGATTGATATCAACACCTGGCCGCCGAGTATTGCGATTGCCTTCGGATTGATCCCTTTTGTGATGGGTTTACTGGGGCTCGCTTTGAGTTACTACATCGCTTGCAGCCGACACTTCCATATCATGATTGCAGCATTGCCAAACAGCGCCTGGCTGCGTGAACAAATACTAAAAACGGGGATGATCGTTCTGACTTCTCGGCTCAATCTGGTCATTGGCGTGGGTTCCTTTTTGCTGTTCCCGCAGTTCAATGTTCGCCGAGGTGTGCTGGATGCTGATGATGTGCGTAATTTTCCCCCCTATCTTCAACGCTGGCTTGTTGCTTCGGTATGGGCAGTACTAGTCGCGTTCACCTGGCTGATGCTGGGGTATGGACTGCTCGAGCTTTCAAAAAGTTGACTCGCAGAAAACAGCAATAAAAAAGGCGAGCCCCAGGCTCGCCTTTTTACCGTCTGCGTTATGTCATTCAGCTAATGCTGCGAGCTTGCTCGTTCTCCAGGAATTCTTCCTGTAGCAGGCCGTCGGCCGGGCCGGTGCTGGCGCTTTGCTGAGTGACTGCGCGCTTGCTGCGCAGTTTGCCGTAGAAGTGCTCCAGGGCATGGTTGAGCTTCTGGGCAGCGCCGTCGACCGCCTGGTCCAGCGAGGCTGACTTGTGGGTTACGGAAATCGGTTGATGGCCTTTTGGGCGTGCCTCCATCTGGCAGCGTTTGTCGTGTGGGCCTGGCTTGTCGCCATTTTCATCGCGAAGGTGAACCTCGACGCGGGTGAGGTCTTCTTCGTAGCGTTCGAGCATGCTTTCTACCGTGCTGCGAACCCATTCGTTCAGCCGGATGTTGCCTTGAATATGGTTGTCGCTATTGACTTGGATTTGCATAGTTCAATCCCTTATTCAGCTAGCTCGCAAGAGAATCGATGGGGCCGTTGCGGCCAATGGAACTCATCGCCTCTTGACTACAAGGTCAGGCACTTGGCGAAACTTTTCAACCCCTTGATGAAGAAAAATATCCTGTAGCAAAAAGCCCGGCATGGGCCGGGCTTTTGCATGCGCTGGATCAGAACGCGGCCAAGATTGCAGGTATACCGTATGAGGTTCGACGGTCGCAGGTGCCGAGGAAAATGTAAAAAAAGTAAATAACCTTTACTCTCATTTGCGAATAAATAGCATTCGCTCCCTGATTGGGTTTACCCAGAATTTACATTTCTCAGGGAGAGGTCCTCGTGTCCCCGCTTTTCGTCAGATCCTGCCTCGCACTCACCATAGGCTCGCTGTATGCCGCCCAAGCCAGCGCTGAAAGCCAGCCGCTGGAGCTGGATAACATGGTGGTCACCGCCTCGGGCTTTTCCCAGCAGATCAAGGACGCCCCGGCGTCGATCTCGGTGATTACCCGCGAGCAGATCGAGAACAAGTCCTACCGCGACGTGACCGATGCCCTGCGTGATGTCCCCGGCGTGGTGGTCACCGGTGGCGCCAGTTCCAGCGACATCAGCATCCGCGGCATGGCCTCCAAGTACACCCTGATGCTGGTCGACGGCAAGCGCCAGGATTCCCGGGCGACCCGCCCCAACAGTGATGGCGCCGGTATCGAGCAGGGCTGGATGCCGCCGCTGGAAGCCATCGAGCGCATCGAAGTGGTCCGTGGCCCGATGTCTTCGCTCTATGGCTCCGATGCCATGGGCGGGGTGATCAACATCATCACCCGCAAGGTGACCCCGACCTGGTACGGCGGCGTGCGCAGCGAAGCGACCTTCCAGGACCGTTCCGACTCGGGCGATTACAACAGCACCAGCGCCTTCGTCTCCGGGCCGCTGATCGAGAACCTGGTCGGCCTGCAGCTCTACGGCCAGCGTTCACGCCGCGATGAAGACCATATCGTCAACGGCTTCAACGAGCAGAGCACCGACAGCGGCACGGCCAAACTGTCCTTCACCCCTGACGCGCACAACGACATCACCCTGGAAGCGGGCAAGTCCGAGCAGGAGCGCAATGCCCACGTAGGCCGCTCGGCGCGCTCCTCCGACAGCAACAACGACTACGACCGCACCAATTTCGCCATCAGCCATTCCGGCCGCTGGGACAGCATCACCACCGACAGCTATCTGCAGCGCGAGAAGATCGAGAATCCGGGCCGGCGCATGGAGCTGGAGAACACCGTGCTCAACTCCCAGGTGTCGTTCTTCAGCGATTCGCACACCACCACCTTCGGTGGCCAGTACAAGTACGAAGATTTGAGCGACGAGGGCAACCAGTTGGCCTCGGCCTCCAGCGTGAACCAGCTGACGCGCTGGTCCTGGGCCCTGTTCGCCGAAGACGAATGGCGCCTGACCGACACCTTCGCCCTGACCGGCGGCTTGCGCATGGACCGCGACGAGAACTACGGCACCCACTGGTCGCCACGTTTGTACGGGGTCTACCACCCGACCGCGCACTGGACCGTCAAGGGCGGCGTATCCAGCGGCTACCGCTCGCCGGACATCCGTGCGGCCGTGGATGACTGGGGACAGATCACCGGTGGCGGTGGCGATCCGGCGATCATCGTCGGCAACTCCAGCCTCAAGCCGGAGGAGAGCCTGAGCCAGGAAATCGGGGTCATCTGGGACAGCCTGGAGGGCTTCTCCACCGGCGTCACCCTGTTCAACACCGACTTCAAGGACAAGATCACTGAACAACGCCGCTGTACCGACAGCACCGGCACGGCCTCGGGCCAGTGCCAGATCGGCGGTACCTCGTACAAGTTCATCAGCGACCGGGTCAACGTCGACGAGGCGCAGATGCGCGGCATCGAGGCGACCCTGGATTGGGACCTGACCCAGCGGCTGTCGCTGGCCACCAACTACACGTTCACCGACTCCGAGCAGAAGAGCGGTCCGCTCAAGGGCAAACCGCTGAACCAGATGCCACGGCATATGTTCAACGCCACCCTGGACTGGCAGAACACCGACCAGCTGGGCACTTGGGCGCGGCTCAACTATCGCGGCAAGACCTCCGACTACCTGGGCAGGACCACCATGTCCGACGGTACGCCGTCCTACACCTTCGTCGACCTGGGCGGCACCTACAAGGTGACGAAAAACCTCAAGCTGCTGGCCGGTGTCTACAACGTGTTCAACAAGGAAGTGGACTACGAGAACTACCAGACCGTGCTCGATGGACGTCGCTACACCCTGGGCGTCGACTTCTCGTTCTGATGGATCGTCAGGCGGCTTTGCCTATGAGAATACAAATCATTTAGTATCAGGAATTCTTCACCAGGAATGGATGCCATGAAAAGCAAAGCCGCCGGGCTACCCCTGAGTTATCGATTGGCCGTGACGTCACGCTGCCTGGCCGCTGTGTTTGGCGGTTACTTGCTGGCGGCCATGGCCAGTGTCTGCATCACCCTGCTGGCACCGATGCCCAAGGCCGAGGCGGTACTCAGCGGGATGATGCTGTCGTTCCTGTTCTACCTGGTGGCCTTCCTCTGGTGCTTCGCCAGCCGCAGCGCCTGGCAGGCCTGGCTGGGTGTACTGCTGCCGAGCCTGGTGCTGGGGGCGATCAATGGACTGGCCTACTGGATGAAAAACTGATGAAAGAGGGCTTTCGCCAGGCCATGGCCTGGCTGCACACCTGGACCGGTCTGATTTTCGGCTGGTTGCTGTTCGCGATTTTCCTGACCGGGACGATGTCCTATTTCAAGGAAGAGATCAGTCACTGGACCCAGCCCGAGGTGCCGGTGCGGGCGCTGGACCCCGAGGCCAGCCTGGCCCTGGCCCAGTCGTACCTTGAGGAACACGCCACCGGTGCCGGCAGCTGGTTCATCCGCTTGCCCGATGCCCGCGAGCCGGGCCTGAGTGTCGGCTGGCGTGCGGCCAATGCCGGGCGCCGCGATTTCATCGACAAGACCCTCGACCCGGCCACCGGGGCCGAGCTTGCGCCCCGCGAGACCCGTGGCGGCAACTTCTTCTATCGTTTCCATTTCCAGCTGGAGATGCCGCATCCCTGGGGCCGCTGGTTGTCGACCTTTGCCGCGTTCATCATGCTGCTGGGGCTGGTGACCGGCATCATTACCCACAAGAAGATCTTCAAGGAGTTCTTCACCTTCCGCCCGGGCAAGGGCCAGCGCTCCTGGCTCGATGGCCATAACGCCATCGGCGTGCTGGTGCTGCCGTTCCACCTGATGATCAGCTACAGCAGCCTGGTGATCTTCATGTCCATGGTCATGCCGGCGAGCATCATCGCCAGCTATGGCGACAACAGCCGCGGCTTTTTCAATGACCTGTTCGGTACCCCGGAAAACGTCAAGGTCGCCGGCGTCGCTGCGCCGCTGCTGCCATTGCCGAGCTTGTACCAGAAGGTCCAGGAGCAGGCGCCGGGCACGCGCCTGGGCTGGATCGAAGTGCAGAACCCCGGCGACCAGAACGCCCGCGTGCGCTTTACCCGTCATGCCGGCGAGCGCATCGCCTACCAGCGCGGTGGTGGCTGGATCTTCGATGGCGTCAACGGCACGCTGCAGGGCAGCAGCAAGCTCGACGCCGTTCCTGTGGTGATTTCCGGTGGCATGTACGGCCTGCACATGGGCGTGTTCGCCGGGCCCTGGCTGCGCTGGCTGTACTTCTTCTTCGGCCTGGCCGGCACCGCGGTGATCGGCACCGGCCTGGTGCTGTGGCTGGGCAAGCGTCAGCTCAAGCACGCCAAGAGTGGTACCCAGCCGTTCGAGCTGCGCCTGGTGGAGGTGCTGAACATCGCCAGCATGAGCGGCCTGCTGATCGGCGTGGCCGCGTTCTTCTGGGCCAACCGCCTGCTGCCGCTGGGGCTCGAAGGCCGCGCCGGCTGGGAGATCAACAGCTTCTTCCTGCTCTGGGCCCTGTCGTTGCTGCACGCCGTGCTGCGTCCGGGCCGACGCGCCTGGGCCGAGCAACTGGGGCTGGCGGCCCTGCTGTGGGCCGGCCTGCCGTTGCTCAATCAACTGACCACCCACGCAGGCCTGTTGCAGTCGATTCCTGCGGGTGACTGGGCCATGGCCGGGTTCGACCTGACGGCCTTGGGCTGCGGCCTGTTCCTGGCCTGGGGCGCCGGCAAGATGTGGCGTGCACCGGTGACGGCGCCCAAGCGGGCAGCCAGGGCGGAGAAAGCGGCCACTGCCAGCCTGATCGAAAGCGAGGTGACCTGATGCTCGCCGTTACCCTGTTCGGCTTTGCCGGCTTCGCCAGCCTGTGCCTGGCCATGGAAAAACACTACAAGGAGCTGCTCGGTGCCACGCCCACTGCTGCGCGCTTGCGTGGCTTGCGCATCGGCGGCTGGTCGTTGCTGGTGCTGGCCTTGTGGCTGGCGGTGCACCACAGCGGCTGGGCCATGGGCCTGGTCGAACTGTTCGCGGTGCTGATGGCGGGGGTGACCCTCTGGGTGTTCCTGCTGCCCTACCAGCCGAAGCTGTTGCTCGGGCTGCTTGGCATCAGCCTGGTGCTGGGGCCGGTAATGGCCGTGCTGCCCGGGTAAGCCGAGCCCGTTCTAGCCCCGGAACGCCGCCCGGTACTCACCGGGCGTCGCCCCCAGCGCCTGGCGGAAGCGATTGCTGAAGTGGCTGGCGCTGGCAAAACCGCACAGCAGGGCGACCTGGCCCAGCGGCAGCTCGCCGAAACGTAGCAACTGCCGCGCCTTGGCCAGGCGCCGGGCCAGCAGGTACTGGTGCGGCGGCAGGCCGAAGCTTTCACGGAACATCCGCGCGAAGTGGTACTCGGACAGGTTGCACAGGGCCGCCAGTTCACCCAGGCTCAGCGGCTGCTCGATGTGCTGTTCGACATAGTCGGCCAGCAGCCGGCGCTGATGGGGGGCCAGCCCGCCCTTCAGGCGCAGGCCCTGGCGCAGGCCGACCTGGTGGAGCAGGGCATGGTCGACCAGCTCGTGGGCCAGGCTGCTGGTCAGCAGCCGTTCACCCGGCTCGTCCCAGTTCAGGGCGATCAACTGACGAAAGCGCGCGGTCTGCCCGGCATCGTCGAGAAAGGTGTTTTCCTGCAATTGCAGGGCACGGGGTTCGCGGTCCAGCAGGCGGATGCACTCCAGGGCGAACTGCTCCTGGGTGATGTACAGGTGCACCAGGCGGATCGAGCCGTTGATTACCCAGTTCGACTCGTGACCGGCCGGCAGGATGCACAGCTTGCCCGGCGCGCCCTTGGCCGATGGCCGGTCACGGCGAAAGGTGCCGGTGCCGCCGGCGATGTAGCAGGACAGGGTGTGATGACTCGGAGCGTGGTAATCGCGGGCGTCGTCGCGGTTGTTCCACAAGGCTGCAACCATGCCGTCACCCAGTTGCGCGCTGTGTTCCAGGCGGGTGTTGGGCGAGTCGTGCATGGCTTGAAAGACTTGCAGCTGGTTCAGGGGAATCATCGCTTTCTCCTCTGCTGCCATCCTACCCGCGTCGGCCCTGGCTGACAGCGGGTCCTGAGGGAAAAGCGCAAGTTTGTGCAAGCGCGCGACCGTGACATGGGCAGAAACTGGCCTCCAGTTAGAGGAGTGCTGCCATGAACCTGTCGTTGTACCTGCTCACCGTCCTGATCTGGGGCACCACCTGGATTGCCTTGAAGTGGCAGCTGGGCGTGGTCGCCATTCCCGTGTCGATTGTCTATCGCTTCGCCCTGGCGGCCCTGGTGCTGTTTGCCATCCTGCTGCTCAGCCGGCGCCTGCAGCCGATGAACCGGCGGGGCCACGGTATCTGCCTGGCTCAGGGCTTGTGCCTGTTCTGCGTCAACTTCATGTGCTTTCTGACCGCCAGCCAGTGGATCCCCAGCGGCCTGATCGCCGTGGTGTTTTCCACCGCCACGCTGTGGAACGCGCTCAATGCGAGGATTTTCTTCGGCCAGAAGATCGCCACCAATGTGCTGGCCGGTGGCGCCCTGGGCCTTGTCGGCCTGGGCCTGCTGTTCTGGCCGGAGCTGTCCGGGCATGCAGCCAGCCCGCAAACCCTGCTGGGACTGGCCCTGGCCTTGCTCGGCACCTTGTGTTTCTCCGCCGGCAACATGCTCTCCACCCTGCAGCAGAAAGCCGGGCTGCGGCCGATGACCACCAATGCCTGGGGCATGTTCTATGGCGCGACGATGCTGGGCCTGTTCTGCCTGTTCAGCGGCATTCCCTTTGCGATGGAGTGGAACACGCGCTATATCGGCTCGCTGCTGTACCTGGTGATTCCGGGCTCGGTGATCGGCTTTACCGCCTACCTGACCCTGGTCGGTCGCATGGGGCCGGAGCGGGCGGCGTACTGCACGGTGCTGTTTCCGCTGGTGGCGCTGAATGTCTCGGCCTTCTACGAAGGCTATCAGTGGACGGCGCCGGCCTTGCTGGGGCTGGTGCTGGTGATGCTGGGCAACGTGCTGGTGTTTCGTCGCAAGCAAAACCCGGTCAGCGGGGCGGCCAGCGTGCAGGCCAAGCCGGTCTCCGGATAGATACTCCCGGCACGGCGTGCGCAGTGCCATGCGCTGGCTAGACTAGGCCAGTGAATGCACATTGCGGGGGTCGGCCATGTTGTCATCAGCACTGTGGAGCAGGCACTTGTCCGCTCGCGAGGTCCAGGTGTTCTGCCTGCTTGCGATCGGCCTGCACCTGCTGCCGCTGCTGTTGGCCGACTACACCTACATGGATGACGTCTGGCGCACCCAGGTGGCCAGCGATAGCTGGACCGGCGAGGGCAGGGTGCTCACCGGCTGGCTCTATGCGGTACTGAGCTTCGGCCCGGGGGCGCCGAACCTGTTCCCGCTGCCGTTGCTGCTGGCCGCGGTGGCCAGCGCCCTGGCCCTGGCACGTCTGGTACGACACTACTTCGTCGCGCCCGATGCCAGTGCCGTGCTGGTGGTCCTGCCCCTTTGGTACAACCCGTTCTTCCTGCAGAACCTGTCCTACCAGTTCGACGGCCCGACCATGGCCCTGGCCCTGGCGGCCAGCGTGCTGGCGATCACCTTCGAGCCGGAACGTCGGCGTTATCTGATCTACGGTGCGGTGTGGGTGGCCGTTGCCGCCAGCTTCTACCAGATCAGCCTCAACCTGTTTGCCGGGCTCTGTTGTGTCGAAGTGCTGCGCCAGGTGGTGCAGGGAGCAGACTTTCGGCAGACCTGTATTCACGCCATCGGACGCCTTGCCCAGTTGCTCGGCGGCTGCCTGCTTTATTACCTCAGTGCGTTTCAGCTAATGACGACGATGCGCGAGTCATTGCTGGCATTCGATGGGCAATGGCCGGACATGGTCCTGCAACGGCTGCAACTGATCACAGAACATCTTGGATTGTTGTTCACGCCGGGCACGGCCTGGTTCATGTTCGGTTTGCTGGCCCTGGCGCTACTCGGGGTGGTCCTGGCCGCTGCCCGGGTACTGCGCGGCGAGGGCAGTGTCCTGGCAAGGTTGGGCCTGCTGCTGGCGCTGCTGCTGCCGCTGCCGATGGTGCTGCTGCTGGTACCGGGGCTGACCCTGCTGTTCGCCGACTTCAACGACGGCGCGCGGACCTTGATGGGCCTGGGGACGGTCATGGTACTGGTCTTGTGGCTCGCCCATCGGCTGCTGACCGCGTTGCACCTGCGCCTGGGCTGGCTGTTGCTGGTTCCGCTGCTGTGCATGTTGTCGTTTGCCTATGCCTATGGGCGCGTGCTGCTGGTCGAGAAGGAGTTGCAACAGGCCATCAGTTTTTCCCTGGCCCACGACATCAGCTCGCGACCGGACCTGGCTTCGGCCCGGCGCTACTACGTGCTGGACATCGACTCCAGCGGCCAGTGGTTGCCTGCCGCCAGCGGTTCGGTGCGGGCCATGCCGGCCCTGAAGTACGTGCTCAACATCAACTTCCTGCTGCTGCCGGAGATGATGCCGAGACTCGGACTGAGCAACTTCGGCTCCCATGTCCCCCTGGGACGTCGGCAGGTGCTGGCCCGTAGCCCGCAACCCCGGGTGGACAACAAGTTCTACGTCATCCACCTGGTCGGTGATGTTGGCTACGTGCTGATGAAGACGCCCCACGATCCGGAGAGCTACCGGTGGTGAACCTGCAGCGCTTCGCCCGCTACGGGCTGATCGGCATCGGCAATACAGGGGTGCACTGGCTGGTATTTTTCATACTGCACCTGCCGTTGGGCCAGTCCCAGGCGCTGAGCAACCTGCTGGCCTTCGCCGTGGCCGCCACGCTGTCCTACTTCCTCAATGCCCGATTCACGTTCGGGACCCGCCCGGGGGGCTGGCGCTACCTGTTGTTCCTGTTGGGGATGGGCAGCCTGAGCCTGGTGCTGGGCGCCATTTCCGACTGGGCACACCTGTCGCCCTGGCTGACCCTGGTGACCTTTTCCGCAATCAGCCTGATAGTGGGTTACGGCTTTTCATCCAATGTGGTCTTCAGGCGCAGGACACCATGAACATTTCCCTGATCGTGCCGGTGTACAACGAGCAAGCCACGATCGAGCGCTTTTACCGGGCGGTGCGCGACGAGCCGTCGCTGCGCGGCATGAAGGTGGAAATCCTGTTCGTCAACGATGGCAGCAGCGATGACACCGAGGCGATCTGTGCCGAGCTTGCGGCAGGCGATGAGTGGGTCACGGTGATCAACTTCTCACGCAACTTCGGCAAGGAGTCGGCCTTGTTCGCTGGCCTTGAGTATGCCGATGGCGATGCTGTGGTGCCCATCGACGTCGACCTGCAGGACCCGGTCGAGGTCATCGCAAAGCTGGTGCAGCGCTGGCAGGGAGGCGCCGACGTGGTCCTGGCCAAGCGCCGCGACCGCTCCGCCGATACCCGCCTCAAGCGCTGGAGCGCGCGGCTTTACTACTGGCTGCACAATCGCATTGCTTCGACGCCGATCGAAGAGGACGTCGGCGACTTTCGCCTGCTCGATCGCAAGGTGGTGACGGCGATCCGCCAGTTGCCGGAGCAGCAGCTGTTCATGAAGGGCGTGTTGTCGTGGGTGGGGTTTCGTACCGAGATCATCGAGTACGACCGTGCGCCGCGGCTGGCCGGGGCGAGCAAGTTCAATCCGTGGAGCCTGTGGAACCTGGCGCTCGATGGCATCACCTCGTTCAGCACCGTGCCGTTGCGGCTGTGGACCTACATCGGCGGTGGGGTGTCGTTGATCGCCCTGGGCTTTGCCCTGTTCATGGTGGTGGACAAGCTGCTGTTTGGCACCGACCTGCCGGGGTATCCGTCGCTGATGACGGCGATCCTGTTCCTGGGTGGGGTACAACTGATCGGCATCGGCATTCTTGGCGAGTACATCGGGCGCATCTACCAGGAGACCAAGCATCGGCCGCGGTATGTGATCCGCAAGGTGCAGGGCAGAAGACGCAGGCCGCGGTGAACGCTTTGGCGACCGCTGCGCGGTCGATCGCAGGCTGCGCCAGCTCCCACAAGGTTAGGTGCAAGATGAACCATTGTGGGAGCTGGCGAAGCCTGCGATGGCGATGTCGGGATTATTTCCAGACTTGAGGATTGACCAGGTCCCGTGGCCGCTCGCCCAGCAGGGCACTGCGCAGGTTGTCGATGGCGCGGTTGGCCATGGCCTCGCGGGTTTCGGCGGTGGCCGAGCCGACATGGGGCAGGGTCAAGGCATTGGGCAGCTGGAACAGCGGCGATTCGGCCAGCGGCTCTTTCTCGTACACATCCAGGCCGGCACCGCGAATGGTGCCTTGCTGCAACGCCTGCACCAGCGCCGCTTCATCGACCACCGGCCCACGCGAGACGTTGATCAGGAAAGCACTGGGCTTCATCAGTTGCAGTTCGCGGCTGCCGATCAGGTGCCGGGTGTCGGCACCCAGCGGCACCACCAGGCAGACGAAGTCGGCTTCGGCCAGCAGTTGATCGAGGCTGCGGAACTGGGCGCCCAGCTCCTGCTCCAGCGCCAGCTTGCGCGAGTTGCCGCTGTAGATGATCGGCATGTTGAAGCCGAACCGGCCACGCCGGGCAATCGCTGCGCCGATGTTGCCCAGGCCGACGATGCCTAAGGTCTTGCCGTGCACGTCGCTGCCGAACTGCGCCGGGCCGACGGTGGCCTGCCACTGCCCGGCCTTGGTCCAGGCGTCGAGCTCGGCGACCCGGCGGGCACTGCCCATGAGCAGGGCGAAGCCCAGGTCGGCGGTGCTTTCGGTCAGCACGTCGGGAGTGTTGGTCAGGGCAATGCCGCGTTCATTGAAGTAGTTCAGGTCGTAGTTGTCATAGCCGACCGAAACACTGGAAACCACCTCAAGCTTGCCGGCATGCTCCAGCTGCGCCTTGCCCAGTTTGCGTCCCACGCCGATCAGGCCATGGGCCTCTGGCAGGGCGTCGTTGAACTGGGCACTGATATCGCCGAGCTTGGGGTTCGGCACTATGACGTTGAAGTCTTGCTGCAAGCGTTCGACCATCGCCGGGGTGATGCGGCTGAAGGCAAGGACGGTCTTTTTCATCGGCGAAATCCTGCGGGCGGGGGACAATGGGTAGCACGCTATCATTCTCCGCCGCCGCTGTGCAGCAAGATTTCAGTTGGCGATCCGCAATTCGTGGGTCTTGAGGTCCGCTTCGTGGGCCGCGAGGATTTCCGGCAAGGAGTTGCGCAGGTACTCGACCCAGGTCTTGATCTTGGCATCCAGGTACTGGCGCGACGGGTAGATCGCGTACAGGTTCAGCTCCTGCAGGCGGTACTCGGGCATTACCCGCACCAGCGAACCGTCGCGCAGGCCGTCGATGGCCGAGTAGATCGGCAGCACGCCGACCCCCATGCCGCTGCGGATCGCGGTTTTCATCGCGTCGGCCGAGTTCACCTGGAACGGCGCCTGGGTGATGTTCACCACTTCCTGGCCTTCCGGGCCGTCGAACAGCCATTTTTCCAGCGGGATCACCGGGCTGACCATGCGCAGGCAGGCATGCCCGAGCAGGTCGCTGGGCTTCTGGGCGATGCCGTGGCGTTTCACGTAGTCGGGCGAGGCGCAGACGATGCTGTAGGTGATGCCCAGGCGCTGGGACACGAAGCCCGAGTCCGGCAGCTCGCTGGCCAGCACGATGGACACGTCATAGCCTTCGTCGAGCAGGTCCGGCACGCGGTTGGCCATGGTCAGGTCGAAGGTCACGTCCGGGTGGGTTTCACGGTAACGGGCGATTGCGTCGATGACGAAATGCTGGCCGACGCCGGTCATCGAATGCACCTTCAACTGCCCGGCGGGGCGGGCGTGGGCGTCGCTGGCTTCGGCTTCGGCTTCCTCGACATAGGTGAGGATCTGTTCGCAGCGCATCAGGTAGCGCTTGCCGGCTTCGGTCAGGGCGATGCGCCGGGTGGTGCGGTTGAGCAGGCGGGTTTGCAGATGCGCTTCAAGATTGGAGACCGCCCGCGAGACGTTGGCGGTGGTCGTATCCAGTTGCACGGCCGCGGCAGTAAAACTGCCGACTTGCGCTACGCAACTAAAAGCACGCATGTTTTGCAGGGTGTCCATGGGTCGCTCTCAAAGTAGACGACAAATTGTGACATGAAGTAACGGTGTCGGTCTTCAGACTAAAGCCGGATTATCGCCGTTTTCGTAACAAAGATTCGCAGTAATACACGCTTATCGCCAGTGCGGCCGCCCCCTAGAATTGCCATCTCCAAGCGTCATCCACCTTCTACGTCGGGAATTCGCAGCTGTGCCGCGTCGCATCATCAGAGCGCTCAATGCGCTCAGTGTCTGTGCCCTTAGCTTGACCTTGAGCGGCTGTATCGGAACCTGGGGCATTGCCCCGCAAAGCAAGACGCTGCAAGCCAATACCCTGACCACCGACGAGGCGATCCAAGAGGCCGCCCGTGATGCCCATTGGCCCGCCCAGCAGTGGTGGCGCGCCTACGGCGACCCGCAACTCGATCGCTGGATTGCCCTGGCTGTCAACGACAGCCCGAGCATGGCCATGGCCGCCGCCCGGGTGCGTGAGGCCAAGGCCATGGCCGGGGTGGTCGAGTCGGCGGAAAAACTGCAGGTCAACGGTGAGGCGACGCTCAAGCGGCATAACTGGCCGGAAGACCAGTTCTATGGCCCCGGCGCGCTGTCCGGGGCCAACACCTGGGACAACAACGCCGCGCTGGGCTTCAGCTACGCCCTGGACCTCTGGGGCCGCGAGCGCAACGCCAGCGAGCAGGCCGTGGACATGGCCCACATGAGCGCGGCGCAACTGCGCCAGGCGCAACTGGAGCTGCAGAACAACATCGTCAAGGTGTACATCCAGCTGTCCCTGCATTTTGCCCAGCGCGATATCGTCAAGGCCGAGCTTGAGCAACAGGAGCAGATCCTGGCCCTGGCCGAGCGACGCCTGGCCGGTGGCATCGGTACCCACTTCGAGGTCAGCCAGGCGCAGACACCGCTGCCGGAAACCCATCGCCAGCTCGATGCCTTGAACGAAGAAATCGCCCTGGCGCGCAATCAACTGGCGGCCCTGGCCGGCAAGGGGCCGGGCGAGGGCGCACAATTGCAGCGCCCGCGCTTGAGCCTGGGCGCGCCGCTGAAGCTGCCCTCGGCCCTGCCGGCCGAGCTAGTCGGCCAGCGTCCGGATGTGGTGGCCAGTCGCTGGCAGGTGGCGGCCCAGGCGCGTGGCATCGATGTCGCCCATGCCGGCTTCTTCCCCAATGTCGACCTGGTCGGCGGGCTGGGCTTCATGGCCACCGGCGGCGGCCCGCTGGAGTTCATCACCGGGCGCAAGTTCAACTACAACGTCGGCCCGGCCATCAGCCTGCCGATCTTCGATGGCGGCCGCCTGCGCTCGCAGCTGGGCGTGGCGTCGGCCGGCTATGACATCGCCGTGGCGCGTTACAACCAGACCGTGGTCGATGCACTCAAGGGCATTTCCGATCAGCTGATCCGCCGCGAGTCGATGAACGAGCAGCAGCACTTTGCCGCCGAGTCGGTGGCTTCGGCGCAGAAGACCTACGACATCGCCATGATCGCCTTCCAGCGCGGCCTGACCGATTACCTCAACGTGCTCAACGCCCAGACCCTGCTGTTCCGCCAGCAGCAGATCCAGCAGCAGGTCCAGGCCGCGCGCCTGACCGCCCATGCCGAACTGGTCACCGCCCTGGGCGGCGGCCTGGGCGCGGGCAGCGATGTGCCGGACGAGGATAAACAGCAGGCGCCGAAGACCCCGGCCACCCTGGCGATCTTCGACAAACCGGACCATGCCGAATGAGCACACTCAGCTTGCCGTTTCGCTGGCTGGCCAGCCTTGAATGGCGTCGCGGTTTCTTCGAATGGGCGCGCACCGACGGGGTGACCTGGGTCTATATCGTCAAGGTCCTCAGTGCCGCCTTCCTCACCCTGTGGCTGGCCATGCGCCTGGAGCTGCCGCAGCCGCGTACGGCGATGATCACCGTGTTTATCGTCATGCAGCCGCAGAGCGGGCATGTGTTCGCCAAGAGCTTCTGGCGCTTGCTCGGCACCCTGGCCGGCTCGTCGATGATGGTCTTGCTGATCGCCCTGTTTCCGCAGAACACCGAATTGTTCCTGCCGAGCCTGGCGATCTGGGTCGGCCTGTGTTCCGCCGGTGCCATGCGCTACCGGACCTTCCAGGCCTACGGCTTCGTCCTTGCCGGCTACACGGCGGCGATGGTCGGCCTGCCGGCCCTGCAGCATCCGGATGGCGCCTTCATGGCCGCGGTGTGGCGGGTGCTGGAGATCTCCCTGGGGATCCTGGTCTCGACCCTGGTCAGCGCCGCGATCCTGCCGCAGTCGGCCAGTGCGGCGATGCGCAACGCGCTGTACCAGCGCTTTGGCGTGTTTGCCGGTTTCGTCGCCGAAGGCTTGCGCGGCGACAGCCAGCGCGATCGCTTCGAAAGCAGCAACGTGCGCTTTATCGCCGAGGCGGTGGGGCTGGAAAGCCTGCGCAACGTCACCGCCTTCGAAGACCCGCACATGCGCCGGCGCAACGGTCGCCTGGGGCGCATGAACAGCGAGTTCATGGCCATCACCACGCGCTTCAACGCCTTGCACCAGTTGCTTGAACGCCTGCGTCTGCGCGGCCCGCTGCAGATCGTCACCGCCATCGAGCCGGGCCTGAAGGCCCTGGCCGAGCTGCTTGACGGCTATGCCGGCCGGGCCCTGACCGATGCTGACGCGGCGCGCCTGGCCGGGCAGCTGGCGGCCTACAAGGAAGGCTTGCCGGAGCGCGTGCGCAGCCTGCGTGCCGCCTTTGTCGAGAGCGGTCCTAGCGATGCCGACCTGCTGGATTTTCACACCGCCTACGAGCTGCTCTACCGTTTCGTCGACGACTTGCACAGCTACGCACTGACCCATGCCTCGCTGGCCGATCACAACCATGCCCGCGAGCAGTGGGACGAGCCCTACGTGGCGCAGACCAACTGGATGGTGTCGCTGGCGGCCGGGCTGCGCGCGTCGTTCATCCTGCTGGTGCTGGGCAGCTACTGGATCGCCACGGCCTGGCCCAGCGGGGCGATGATGACCCTGATCGCCGCTGCCACCGTGGGCCTGTCGGCGGCCACGCCCAACCCCAAGCGCATGTCGTTCCAGATGGCCTGCGGCACCTTGATTGGCGCCTTCATCGGCTTTTTCGAAACCTTCTTCGTGTTCCCCTGGATCGACGGCTTCCCCTTGCTGTGCCTGGTGCTGGCGCCGGTGTTCGTGCTCGGCGCCTTCCTCGCTTCGCGACCGGCCTATGCCGGTGTCGGCCTGGGCTTGCTGATCTTCTTTTCCACCGGCTCGGTGCCGGACAATCTGACGGTCTACAACCCGTACAACTTCATCAACGACTACATCGCCATGGTCATCGGCATGCTGGTCTGTGCCGCTGCCGGGGCGATCATCCTGCCGCCCAACAGCCGCTGGCTGTGGAGTCGCCTGGAGCTGGACCTGCGCGGCCAGGTGCTGTTCGCCATCAGCGGTCGCCTGCGCGGCCTGGGCTCGGCCTTCGAAAGCCGTACCCGCGACCTGCTGCACCAGGCCTATGGCCTGGCTGTCGGCAAGCCGCAGGTGCAAAGCCAGCTGCTGCGCTGGATGTTCCTGGTGCTGGAGGTCGGCCACGCGATCATCGAGCTGCGCAAGGAGCAGGCGATTTTGCCGGTGCACCCGTGCTACGCCGAGTCGCAACCCTGGCGCCAGGCGATCCGGGTCATGGGCCGCGCCCTGGCGCGCTTGTTCCTGCAACCGAGCGCGAGCAACCATGAGCGCGCCCTGGTCGCGGTGGACCATGCCATCAGTCGCGTGCAGGCCACCGACGAACCCTTTGCCCGGCACTTCGACACCTCGGCCCTGCGCCGGGTGCAGAGCTACCTGCATTTCATCCGTACTTCACTGCTCGACCCCCAGTCGCCGCTGGCCGCCCTGGCCCCGGCGCAAGGACTGCCCCATGCCTCGTGAAATCGCCTTCCATGGCGTCTACATGCCGACCATGACCCTGATGTTCCTGTTTGCCGCCGGGCTTGCCTGGGGCCTGGACCGCTTCATCGCAAGCGTTGACGGCTACCGCTTCTTCTGGCACCCGGCGCTGCTGCGCCTGTGCCTGTTTATCTGCCTGTTCGGTTCCATGGCCCTGACTCTCTACCGTTGAGACCCTTGTTGATGAAAAAGTTTTTCAGCCTGATCGCCACCTTGCTCGTGCTGGCCGCCGCCGTGGTGATCGGCCGTCAGCTGTGGCTGCACTACATGAACACCCCCTGGACCCGCGACGGGCGGGTGCGCGCCGACATCATCAACGTCGCCGCCGATGTGCCGGGCTATGTGGTGGATGTGCCGGTGCGTGACAACCAGCTGGTGAAGAAGGGCGACCTGCTGATGCAGATCGACCCCGAGCACTACGAAGTGGCGGTGCGCCAGGCCCAGGCGCTGGTCGCCTCGCGCAAGGCTACCTGGGAGATGCGCAAGGTCAACGCCAACCGCCGAGCCGACCTGGACAACCTGGTGATCTCCCGCGAGAACCGCGACGACGCCAGCAACATCGCCAACTCGGCCCTGGCCGACTACCAGCAGGCCCAGGCGCAACTGGCCGCGGCCGAGCTGGACCTGAAACGCACGAAAATCCTCGCCACCGTCGATGGCTACGTGACCAACCTCAACGTCCACCGCGGCGACTATGCACGCACCGGTGAGCCGAAGATGGCGGTGGTCGACAAGGATTCGTTCTGGGTCTACGGCTTCTTCGAAGAGACCAAGCTGCCCCACGTGAAGGTCGGTGACCAGGCCGAGTTGCAGATGATGAGCGGCGAGGTGCTCAAGGGCCATGTGGAGAGTATTTCCCGCGGCATCTACGACCGCGACAACCCGGAAAGCCGCGAGCTGATCGCCGACGTCAACCCGACCTTCAACTGGGTACGCCTGGCCCAGCGGGTGCCGGTGCGGATTCATATCGACGAAGTGCCGGAGGGCTTTTTGCTGGCGGCGGGGACGACCTGTACTGTTGTGGTCAAGCCGGTGAAAGACCAGGGCTAGGCGGGGCCTTCATCGCAGGCTTCGCCAGCTCCCACAAGGGCCGGCGGTGTGCTTGCCACTGTGGGAAACTGAGTTAAGTGGTGCTTTCATCGCAGGCTTCGCCAGCTCCCACAAGGGCCGGCGGTGTGCTTGCCACTGTGGGAAACTGAGTTAAGTGGTGCT